>DATDPG010000173.1 GCA_035292885.1 Bdellovibrionota bacterium
AACGCTGACATTAACTTTGAACGGAAACGAAAAAACGCGAGAGGAACTCCTCGGATTTCTGAAGCCACTCCTCGCGGCATAACCTTAAATCGGTTCCAAAACCCGTTTTTTTATGCAACGTTGGGGTCTATTTAACTTCTGATCAAATCTAGGGCCGATTGGCGGATCGAATCTCGACCCAAGCCATACTTCTCCTGCAGATATGTTTGACTGCCGACGATCGATGAAAACCCAGCCTTGAGTCCCATTCGTAGAAACTTTTGAGGGATAACATGGGTGTCCATGAGAATTTCGGCGACCAGCCCCCCCAAGCCACCCTCCAACGTATGTTCTTCCACAGTAACAATACCACCTGTCTCTTGAGCGGCATTTAAGATGGCTTCCCGATCGAATGGTTTCATCGTCGGGCAACTCATCACCCGAACTTGAATGTCATCTTTTTTCCGAAGCTCCTCGGCGACTTCCAAAACGACTTTCAAAATTCCACCACACGTCACAAAGGTGAGTGCGTTTCCTTCCGTCAAAATTCGCGCTTTGCCCAGGATAAATTGTTCGTCTTTCTTCGACGTATTACCCGCCGACATCTTATCCAATCGAACGTAGCCTGTGCCAGGAGTGCGAACGAGCATTTCAACCGCTTGAACCACTTCCCAATCATCTCCCGGAGTAAACATTGTGATGTTGGGCATCGCACGTACGATGGCGAGATCTTCAGTGGCATGGTGGGACATTCCCAATGCTCCGTAACTGAATCCCCCTCCCATCGCTACAATCTTGAGGTTGGCATCATGGTAAGCGGCGTCATTTCGAATCTGCTCAAGGCAACGGAGAACAGCGAAGTTCGCAATTGAATAGGCAAAAACAATTTTTCCTTCAAGGGCGAGTCCCGTGGCAATTCCGATCATGTCCTGCTCCGCGACTCCAGCATTCACGTATTGCTTCGGACATTTCGCAATGAATGATTCGATCATTCCGTAACCTAGATCACCTACGACCAGCATGATCTTAGTGTTTGATTCAGCCAGATGAGTTAAGGTTTTTATGAACTGGTCCTTCACAAGCCCCGTTCTAGCTCTGTCAACGCCGCCTCAAGTTCATCGCCCTTAGCCGTTCGGTAATGCCAAAGCACTTTATTTTCCATGAAGGAGACTCCTTTTCCCTTCACTGTGTGAGCAATTACGCATGTAGGACGTCCAATTCTCTTTGGTAATTGAGACAAAACCTCATGCATATTAGAATGGTTGTGCCCGTCCACTTCAAAAACCTCCCAACCAAACGTTTTCCATTTGTCCGCAAAGGGTTCCAGAGCGATTGTATCTTTCACCCAAGTGAGACTTTGAATCTTGTTGTAATCGATAATTACGATCAAGTTGTCCAATCGGTGATGGGCCGCAAAAAGGGCTCCCTCCCAATTCGATCCCTCGTCACATTCACCGTCACTTAGGAGTACGAATACACGATGCGATTTTCCATCAAGCTGAGCTGCATAAGCCATTCCCACGCCCACGGGCAGGCCATGTCCAAGAGACCCGGTCGAAAGCTCAACCCCTGGAACTCCCTTGTGGGAGACATGCCCACTTAAATCGGAACCATTCTGACAGTGCGATTCAAGTTTCTCGACCGGGAAAAAGCCGGATTCAGCCAGTGCCGCATAAACGCCTGCTCCCGCGTGTCCCTTGCTCAAAATGAATCTGTCTCGGTCCGGCCACTTCGGATTCTTGGAATCAACCTTCATTATTTTCCCATAGAGAACCGCAATGATGTCGGCCATCGACAGGCACGACCCCACGTGTGAGCTCCCGCCACGGCTCGTCATTTTCACGACATGGATTCGGATTTGCTTGGCAAGTTCTATCGTGTTTGAAACAGGCATAAATGTTCGGAGATATTATGGTTATCAATATTATAATTTTTGGGCTGCACAAAAAAGCACCTTATGAGACCGATCTGGTAATTCTGATGTCAGCGGACTGGGGGGGGCAGCTTGGAATTCAACTGAGTCCAAACGCTGAGGAAGAATTTCTAATTTTCCGAAGACGATTCGCTTCAAAGCTCTTTTGCCCACCATTGATTTCGGAATGAGATTGAACATCACGGCCAGCTTTTTAGCTGGTCTTAGTACCTTCTGCCAAATAGACGCTTCGTTCACTGGCGAATCACCGAAAAATTCCGCCTCGAATCCATGCTCATTCAATACCTGTGACAGCTCCCTAACACCCAAATAGCTTAGGCTCAACTGGCTCGGATTGAAATCGTACAGATCCTTGTTCGCGGTAACTATGAGGAGAAACCCACCTTTGCGCAATATGCGCTTCGCCTCGCCTAAAAACTTCGGAATCGATGGTATGTAATAAATGGCTTCACAGATAGCGATAATATCCTTTGATGCATTTTCGAAAGGGAGATTCTGGGCGTCCAAAACTTGGATTTGAATGGAGTTTCCATAAATTTCCTTCGCTCTTTGAACAAGTTTCGGAGAAATATCTCCGGCAACGAGGCTTCGTGCGGTCTTCTGAATCAACCCAAGCCCAAAACCGGTGCCACAAGCCACCTCAACGATATCCTTATCGTGACAATAGGACGCCACCCACGAATATCGATTGAAAAGCCTTTGGATTTGTTCGTGTGTGGCTTCTTGGCCGTTCGCTTCAGAAACTTCAGAATAATCCGTTTGCATACCTAACTTTCTATTCCGAAAAGGACATTTGGTTACACAGGCTTGAAGCTCATGTAAAGGTCCGTTAGCATCCGACCAGCTCTAGAAAGGATTTACTGATGGCGCAACTCACTCGTACGGTTCCCTTTTTTCCATATCCGCAGGTTTTCAAAGCCTACGAAACTGAACTGACCCGAGCCTTTAAAGAAGTGGCGGGTAAGGGCGCTTTCATCATGCAACAAGAGGTGAATGATTTCGAAGATAGTCTTAGGAAATTGACCGGAGCAAAATATGCTCTCGGGGTCTCAAACGCTACAGACGGCCTCATCATTGCTCTGCGTGCGCTTCCTCTTGGTTCAGGTGATGAGGTCGTATTTGCTTCGCACACTTTTGTAGCGACTGCTGCGGCCGTTCACTTTGCGGGCGGTGTTCCCGTCCCCGCGGACTGCGGTTCGGACCACCTAATCGATCCAGATTCAGTTGAGCGCGCCATTACTTCACGAACGCGAGTGATCATGCCCACCCAGCTGAACGGTCGTACCGCAGATATGGATCGCCTAAAAGCAATTGCCAGAGAGCATAATTTGGCCATAGTTGAAGATGCTGCACAAGGTCTCGGTTCGAAGTTCAAATCACAGTGCGCAGGGACGTTTGGTGTCGCAGGGGCGATTAGCTTCTATCCCGCCAAGAACCTGGGGGCCATGGGTGACGCCGGCGCGATCCTTACGAATGATGGAGCAATCTATGAACGAATGTGCCTTCTCCGTGACCATGGTCGACACCAAACAGGGGAAGTTAAGATGTGGGGGATGAACGCCCGCCTCGATAATCTGCAGGCTGCATTTCTGAATCTCAAAATCCAGCGATATGCCGAAATCGTAGAAAAACGCCGACATGTCGCTTCCTTGTACCAAGAACTTCTTGGCGGGGTTCGCGAGTTGGCTCTACCCCCAGCTCCGGGAAGTCACCCGGATCATTTCGATGTGTTTCAGAATTATGAAATTGAAGCGGAACGAAGGGATGAACTGAAAAAGCATCTTCATGACAATAGAGTTGGGACGCTCATCCAGTGGGGTGGAAAGGCCGTGCATCAATTCACTGCTCTTGGATTCAAGGTTTCGCTCCCCAATACAGAAAAAATGTTTACACGTTGTTTAATGCTCCCAATGAACGATTTTCTGTCAGACCAAGATGTACGTTACGTTTGTGAGCAAGTGCGCCATTTTTATCGCAGTTAGATGAAAATCTGGTTTACGGAAATCGGAGAACCTCTCCCCCTGGAAGGCGACGTTAGACTGTTGCGATATGGTTTGTTGACACCGCTTTTGGCTGAAATGGGGCACGACGTGACATGGTGGGCTTCGAATTTTTCGCATTCTACGAAAAGGTTCATCTGTGAAGGGGACCGTGTGGAAAATTGGAAAGGAGTTCGCCTGAGGATCCTCAAAGGCCTTAAATACAGACGGAGTGTTTCATTCCAGCGCTTTCGTTACCAGGCGCATTTCGCCCGGCGCTTTTATGCAGAGGCGTTGAAAGAATCTTCCCCTGATATCATTGTGAGCCCCATCCCGACGCTAGAGGCTGCAGAGATGGCGACACGATTTGCACTGGAAAGACATATTCCAATTGTTACCGATATCCGAGATGAGTGGCCGGAAGATTTGGCACGACTCGCACCTAGACCATTCCGCGGCTTGGCCCGCTTCGTACTACGAGACTACTATCGAAAGGCTCGGTTTGTATGCTCTTCTGTAAACGCCATATTCGGAATATCGGAACGACAACTCAACTACGGTATTTCTCTTTCAAATCGCCCACGCAATGAATTCGACCATGTGATTCCTATTGGGTATTCGGCGGAAACGTATTCTCCGGCTGTAATCGAAACAGAAATCAGGAAATGGCGCGAGTTAGGTGTGAGCGAGGGGTCATTCGTCTGCTGTTTCTTCGGAACCATCGGCCACTTTTTTGACCTTGAGACAGTGATTCAAGCTGCCAAGGTCCTCGAAAAGAAACATCCGATCCAGTTTGTTTTGTGCGGGGATGGAAGCCGCCTTGAACACTATCGCAGAATGGCAAGTAACGTCAGATCAGTGCTTTTTCCTGGATGGGTTAAAGGGCCACAAATTTCAGCGTTGATGTCGATTTCCCATTTAGGATTGGCCCCCTACGCCGCTGAAGCAGAAACGATGTCACTTCCCAATAAGCCCTTCGAGTATATGGCCGCGGGATTGCCGGTGGTGTCGTCCATAAGAGGCGAATTGGAGAGTCTGTTGGCAAAACATGGTTGTGGAGTTACCTATCAGGCTGACTCAGTTGAACAGCTTTGTGCTGTTCTTTCTTTGTTATTGCGATCTAGTCAGAAAAGAGGACAGATGGGTGTAAGCGCAAAGGCGACTTTCGAAGGAAATTTTTCTACTACATCGAATGCTGAGAAGTTCGCGAGAAACCTCATGAAAACGCTTGAGAAGGCAGATACAACACGGTAAGCAGCACGGCAAGTATGAGAACGCGAGGTTAGAGTGGAATTGCGACAGCTACGAGAGTCGCTCATGGCCGTTCAACAACGGTCTATTAATTTAGAATCGCTCGAGGAGCGCAAAAAGAAGGAGCTTGAGTTTCACAATCTCCACCGAGACCTGGCATTTGCTGCTGGGGCTCCGAAAGATACGTACGAGCTTTTACATGGCAATAAGAAATATTATTCGGTGGTCGAAAAGTCCCATCGTTATATCGACGAATGGTTTCAAAAACACATTCCGGGAAAGGTTTTTTTCGATTACGCCTGCGGCAATGGTGAAATGGCGATCAAAGCCGCGTCCATGGGCTCCGCCCTAGCCATCGGTCTTGATATCAGTGACGTTTCGGTCGGGAACGCGAGAAAGGCCGCGGAAAAATTGGGTGTCGCCGACAGATGCATCTTTGTCCAGGGTGACTGCGAAAACACCGGCCTGCCCAATGGATGTGCGGATGTGATCTTGTGTAGCGGAATGCTCCATCATCTTGATTTAAAGCATGCGTTTCCGGAGTTGGAAAGGGTCCTCGGGTCCGGAGGCCGCATTTTGTGTATTGAAGCTTTGGCTTATAACCCGATCATCAAGCTCTACAGGTTGTTAACGCCAAGTATGCGGACGGAGTGGGAAAAAAACCACATTTTGTCTATGAGGGATGTCCGGTTTGCTGGGCAGTTTTTCAATTTTGGAGAGGTACGATATTGGCATTTATTATCAATCATGGCCGTGCCATTCAGAAACTTTATGGGCTTTAAACCGATGCTCTCGCTCCTAGGCCAATTGGATGACGTTGTCTTACGAGTTCCTGGCCTACGACTACTTGCTTGGCAGTTCACGTTCGAATTACTTAAGAAACCTGAGTGAAACAACTGTTACCTAGCTAAAGTAAAAAGGCCTCTTGCTTTAAGTCTGCCGCGGCGTCGAGAGAGCATTAGTCTTACGTAACTGTGCCAGCGTCCAAAAGAATCGGATGCACAAATAGGTTCGATTCGCTGTGAGGCCCCAAAATAGAGCGGCTAAATTGAGGTAACGTACGAAGGCCAACACAAAAACAATGAAGAGCGCAAGCGACTCGAGGCGCCATCGGAGAAGTCTCAAGTTTTCACGCTTGGACATAAATGGAGCAGCTCCAACGGTGGAAAGGCATAGGGGGATAATGACTGTCGCAACAGCTTTGAAGACCCCCTCCTGTGAGGAGTAATCGCCCTTCACTAAGAGCGCCAAAGCTGAATGCCCAAAAAAATACATCGCTATGCTAACCGGAAGTAGAAATGCTACGGCATAAAGACAAATGCGTTCAATCATCTTGAAAAGCAGGTGTGCCTCGTTATCCCAATAGCGATGAACAATGGGAAGGAGCAAACGCATAACTAGGACGTAGGGGAAAAAATAAACCGCAAAGACAAGGAGCATGGCCAACGTAGCGGCCGAGATCTCATGCGCGCCGAAAAAGAAACCCGCCAACACCACTACGAGCTTGAGATCGAGGGAATCCAGAACCTCCGTAGCACCAAACCCCAATCCGGATTGCACGACTCCGAATAGGCCTCCGTATTGTAAGGCGGACCGGACCTCTGTCTGGGCCAGGCTGTTTACTCGGCTATAAATCGGACGCCAGGCCATTCTTATAGCCCAACCAGCCAAAAGAAGGCTCGCAATGGTCCATAGGGCGACGGCAGAAGTGTAGCCTAAAGCGGCAACGGCAGCGGTTATTGCAACAAGCAGGCGGGCTAGGTTTTGAAGGAGAGGCCATAGAGCAACCTGCGCGATCCATCCCCGAATTTGAAAAACGGGGTAAATCAGGACAATGGGGATCTGCGCCAAAAAGACGACTAATTCAAGAGGCATGCCTGTGAAAAGCGGCTTCTCCGTCAGTAAAATCCAAGCGTAGAGCCCGAAAAAACCGAAGAAAGCTAGAAACGAACTTAGTCCAAAGTAAGCCATCAAGCGTACAAGTCCTGTTTTTGTCTCCAACCGCCCACGGAAAAACTCAGAAAGGATTAAGTTGCTCGCGCCAAGACAGGCGACCCCGATCAAAATTGAACAGATCGAGTTTAGATAGGACCATTGCGCAAAACCTTGTACGCCTAAGCTGCGTTCAAATAATATTTGTGTGGGCAACGAGCAAGCGGCTGTTGCGGTCGCAGCAAACCCTAGGAATACTCCCTCTCGTGCTCCACTAAGGCTGCGTCGAGAATTCATCTGGTCTTTTATGTTCCTTGAGAGCAAGTATCATAGAGTGAAATCGTAACAATCTTTCCGTACCTCACGCAGACTGCCTCGGAATGGGGAGAAGATAGGGCTTGGTTCGAGTCAAACCGAAGCGCCAAGATGCACGCAACATTTCCCCGATGGTCCACGCAACAAGGGTAGCTGTGAACATTTTTGATAAATAGAGAATGAAATTTCCGTTTATAAGGTCTGTCATCGTATATGCGAGGTAAGCCTCAAAAGCGATCACAGCCAGTGCGGAATGGCACGTTCGGACAATCCTGACAGCGATTTTCAAACATGCCGCTACCACAACGCCGCCAAGGAAGCTTGCCAGATATCCTCCAATGACATAGGCGTACGCGAAAGCAAGGGCGTTCGCGCTCCCAGATTCTAGGCCTTCTCGATAGAAATATTCCCCAGCGATCAGACTCTCCACCGACGGCATACTCGGAAACAGCGGACCCAAAAGAGGCCTGATCACAGTGAACGGGCCGATGAGCCGAAGGTTATCCACTGCGTCAATGTATGCCGCTGCAACCTCCATCGGACCGACGAACAATCGGTAAACGACCCCTTCCCATATTAGTTCAAAAATAGAAAAAACTTGGCTAATGCCTAGAGCAGCGAGTTTCGCGCTCGTCACCGCAAAAATAACTAAGATTAGGCCTAACACGAACGGGAGGGCACGTACTGCGTATTTCAACAAGTGGCGCCCGCCTGACGGTAAAATAATTAGCGCGGCAATCAGATAATTTATGAGAGTAGCCTTCTGGGACGACCATAATGCCATGGACAATGAGAGCGCTAATCCGGTCAATATCCACTTTCGCCCAATCAAAACCTTCTGCGCGCGCCACAGTCCGAGCGCCATAATAAATACGATCGGGGCCAATACATCGCGCGCGTCACAGTAGATTCGTACGAAAACTTGGTCCTCATTCAGTTTGAGAAAATCCTCCCTGAGCTGGAGGGCGATCATAGGATCGTCAGAAGTGGCAACTCCTAGAATTGGCGGAATCGGACCCGCCAGAAATATATAAACCGTGGAAATAAAGAGGAGCGCGATCAGAATCTTCAGTCCTTTTGACATCGAGGCCCGTTTTGGGATTGACGAGAAGATTTGTCTAATAGGCACAATGGCGGAAGTTATGAGGAATCCCATCAGGAAGAGGGTGCAACTCGCCACTGCGGAATGAACAACGTTGGGTGGCACCGTCTCGAATTCCGCCGTCAATCCGGGAATTATCGCGACAACAAGGTAAAATGCGGTCAGGTAGATCGCGAGTTTACTTGAGCTCAACATTGCGGAAGATTACTTGTGTTGTATCTGAAGCGCGCCAATG
Organism: Bdellovibrionota bacterium; assembly: GCA_035292885.1. NCBI lineage: Bacteria > Pseudomonadati > Bdellovibrionota > Bdellovibrionota bacterium. Next base: position 8,727 of record DATDPG010000173.1, read on the forward strand.
ATGGTCCCACCTTGCCCAATTACCCTGTTCATACCGGCGTCGCCACCTGACACATCTACTAATGTTTTAGCGACAATATCGACCACACGGCGTTCTGCAACTCCCATGGACTCTTGACCCTCGCATAAAGCGCCGCCAAATCGGCGGGAACTTCGGGGAAAATATTTTCTTTCGTCAACTCTTCCATCGCAAATGGATAAATCCCATTTTGTTCCACCGCCTTCTTAGCATAAAGGAGAAAGTCCTTAGGGAGTATTTCAGGATATATCCTTCCAACTGCCAAAGTCGCCATGACGTCGATTGTTCTGTAAGAAATATGAGCCATGTAACGGGCACCCGGGTAGTCCGGGGTATTTACGGAAACTCCTTCACTACTTGTCCATCCTGTCCAAGCTTTTCCCCACCAGTATCGCCACTGGTAAATTTTTGGGGGCGATTTATAGAAACCCTCGTTGGTCAAGAAATTGGAGATAATGTCTTTGGCGGCAAACAGATAGATCTGACCTCTTTCCTCCTCCCGTGTGTTATAGGCCACGCCCCCGGCCCAATCATCCTGATGATTGTACGGAATTGCGACACCGTCCGACCAGAACGCGGAGCCTTTGGGCCATTTCAAATAGTATTGTCCTGGAGTTATCTCCAAGTCACCTGAAATTGCCTGAGAAAGTACTTCTATATGGCCCTCGAGTTTCTGAGTTCTCTCCAGAAACTTCTCATAGTTTGTCAGTGGCAGAGCATCTTCTACCTCAATGAGGTAGCGTTTAAAAAGGCGCAAAATTCGTCCCGTTTGGACTGCATGGATGACGGGCACGCGATCGACACTATAACGTCGGCTCAAAAAGCCCGGGTTCCCTTCGTCCAAAAGCCGATCAAGGAGATACATTTCCAAATCCAAACGCAATTTCATCTTTTCCCGAAGAGATCCCAAGAAGTCAAAATCAACTTCCGGTTTGTCCCATTTCTTCACAACGTCAAGAAGGCCATTCAAATAATACACTTGGGCCCAAGCGACTCGCCCTTCGAAGTTATTACCTCCCAAGTCATACATACTGGAGGAGCTTCTATGCCTGAGATCAAACTCCAACATGGCTGTGAAGTCGCCGTTTTCGTTCACGCCGGACACCTTCCACCCGTTTTCGTATCTCAAACTGTACGGCAGCTTTGGCAGGTCTTCGAGGCCAACCTCCGAAAAGGTCTGGAGGTCAATAATTTTGAAGGATCCACGGCCGGCTGGCTTCACAAAGGGAGTTGTGTCAGCCTCTTCACTTTGAAACAGGGCGGCAATGCCAAATGGTGATTCGATCATTTCAACGATCGAAAATTTTTCTCCTAGTTCATGGCGAGTTAGTACTGCGGCGCCGTCGTTCGTATATACGTAACAAACACCTTCTCCAGAAAAATAAAGGCTACCTTGGAATTCCGCCATAAAGATATTAGCATCGACTTCGTACCGTCCGTTGAACCAGAGGCGGGAATAATAATTTTCGTCGACAATCGGCACGCCATCATCGGAAATTTCCCATCGATACAACTTATTTTCCAACGCTTGGACATCATACAATATAATTAGCAGTTCTTTCTTGTGGATCGTAGCTTCCTTGAACAAACTGTAAGTTAATTTTGAAGGGAATCTAATCTTGGCGAAGCTCGATCCATTCGTTTCAACTCCAAAGAAGGTCAGTTCCCCGGAAAATAGGCTCTTGCATATGACCAATAAACGATGGGAAGAGGTCTCCAGCGCTTTAAGGGGCAACATGTTTTCTGGGAATTCGACGAGAGTAGCTCCATCAATTCGGAATCTCGATCCAAGTTTGTCCGCCAAGAATTCAAGTTCGAGTTTGTGATTCGTCGTATTGAAATTCGTAAAGGGGATATTTCTATATTCATGAATGGGCCACTGTACGGGTTGTGCCTGACAACCTAGATGAGCTAAAACGCCGACTATGCTTAATAGAGTACAGCGCGTCCGAATGGTCATGTGATTCAGGAATCCAATGAATCGATCTCAGCGTGATCGATCCGAATTCTAGTACTACCTCGGTATTCGATAGTTACGCCAACCCCTGTTGTCTCACTTCTGGTTTTGAATCGCCGTACAAATTTACTGCTTCCTGTTGTCTTACTTATGGCCATTTCGCCAATGAGATTCTGCTCAAGAAGGTGTCCGATGCCGTCATAGTACCATAGGCGAATCCGTACAAATGCTTCGCCATCTAAAGAGAGAACTAAACGATATTCTTTCCCTCCAATTGTTTGCGTGAGATTACCCTTTGGCACACTGACAGGAGCATTCCCGAATGAGGTTAGATAGGTCCAAAGCTCGCGCTGAAACAATGGAGATCCAACGGGTGAGATCTGGATGTCATCGGCACCGATCTCGCTCTTGAAGAATGTCACGCTCGCCTGATTCACAGATCCAAGTGGTATCCCTGGCGTTGGGTTGCGCATCTCATAAATCTGGTTTCCGTGTTCCGAGAACGCGAGAGTGGTGAGGTCTTCCCGCGCCAGTATTTCCTGCAATTCAGAATTATAAATGCACGGAAGTGAGTAGTTCGGAATCTGGAAATACCTTATTCCGAGCCCACGCAACTCCTTGATCGCTTTGTTGGTATCCTGTTCGCGATAAAAAGGGAGAAGTCGCGGGTCCAAGTAACTAATCATGCGGCGGTGTGTGTAATACATGACCGCTGGTTTTAACGAGAGCACCATGTCTTCTGCTCGCGAGTTGTCACGCAAGTATTCAACGGCACCGTATTCCGGCCACTTCTTCAATTTTTCCCCTTGAGTTCTTAAAACATCGCGAAAGCCGAGACCTAGTTTTCTCCATTTATGTGTGCCGACGAAAAGGAACTGGCCAGAAAGTGCAAGAAAGGCGACCGCAAGAACCAACGTCACTTTTTTTCGAACTCCAGTTTCATACAGCCAACTGGCGCCGAATAAAGCAACGGAGGGAATCAGAATGAGCCAATACCGCTCGTTGCGAATCATGAGGTCGATGCCCAAAAGCATCGATGTGGCTACACCTAACAAATAGCACGAAATTATGCCTAGGCCCGGAAGTTTCCAGGGCTCAGGTATGCTAATCAAATCACTTCGCTTCCATGCCCACCAACCGTCTTGACGCTGAAGTTGGACCAGATACGTCAACAGACCCAATGTCATGACCCAAAACGAAAAGGAGAATGCTGCAGGTTGGAACCATCCCTTGAACATGCCGTAAGTGATCATGTCCAACGAGGAGTCGAGGCCGCGCGCCATCAAAAAATATTCAGTCCATCCGAGTCCTTTCAACGCAAAAACGGCGGGAGTGTCACTGATAAAAGTTCCAAAGAGTTTCAAGTTGCGCCCGTAAGGCCAAGCGGCAATCAACCCCGCAACGCTGAGCATAACCGTAACCTGTTTGAGAGATTCCCCCTTCTTTTGCCAGCCATTAGATAGCGCTATCGCGATAACTGCTAGGGGGACGTAAAGCAGCGCCTGCGAGTGTGTCCATAGCGCTAGTCCCAGAATGAGGCCCTGTACGAGGCTTCGTCGGAAGATGCCCCCGTCCAGAGAAATGATGACGCAATAGAGGAGAGTCATTGCCGAAATCGGAAGTGCGTCAATTGCGCCGCCGCTCGCTCCCAAATAAAACGTTGGTGTAGAGAGAAATATTAGAGACGCTATCGTTCCAACTGTAAGGCTGCTCAGGCGTCCAATAGTAAAGATCAGAGTGGCTGACGACAAAGCAAACCAGGGAGCGATCAAGCGCATCATACCGGGTACGTCGGCGTGTCCTTGTATTACGTTCATAAGATAGATCATGGACACGTACAACGGAGGATGCGTCCAGGGGCCAAAGAAACCGGAGCTGTTCAAAGCCGAATTCAACGCTGGGTAGGCCGAAAGATCGCGTTGCTCGAAAAGAAATCGACCCACCGTTGCATATTCCAAAGAGTCATTTTCCGTTAGTGGTGTCAAAAGAGTGTCTGCGGCTAATCCGATTATCCAGGCTGCAAGGAGAGCTCCAAAGAGCCAGTCCCATTTCTCGGGCGAGAATCTATTCATCTTTTCTGGCTTCTCTTTCGCAACACGATCAGGGCAGATTAAAAGAAGTACGAGGCTCAAGATGAACAGCAACGTAAGCGCGCCCAGAAGGTGTGTTATATGCCGAGCGCCAGGAAATATGTACAACAGGAGTACCGTCGACATACCCAAAAGAAACGGCGCAACCGCAACGCCAAAAGCCAGCGGAATGGCGCCTGCGCGAGCGGTAGATGACCAGGTCAACGATCTCGCCAGCATGAGCCCCGTTAACGTAGCGACAGAGGCTGTGCCGAGGATCAGAGCCCATGCGGCGAAGGAAGTTTCAATCATCGAAAATCAGCTCAAGGCTCTTTTTAGCCTCTATGTAGTTCGAAGGTATCTAGCTCGTTGATTCTGCGGATGACGTCATTAAAATCCAGGCCGATGGTTTCCAAGTACCAAAGTAAAGACTGAAGTCTGGGTCTGTTCTCGACAATGACCGCCTGAAGCGCTTCCTCGCGGCCAATCATTCCTTCGCGAATCTGATTGCTGCGAAAAGTATCGAATTCGGAAAAACCCCGCGCCGTCAGATAAATATAATTATAGAATGGGGCGGTGCCATCCCCGATACGCCAAGTACTAGAAGTGTCCGGAGCCAATTCCCAGTTGTATTTTGTCAGGAGCACATCATTCACTTCGCGCTCGTCCCAGACGAGATGATCGTATATAAAATGGAAGTCTCGCCTCGGCTCAACGTAATAGGAGAAAAAAGCTCTGACCGTATCGGGAATCGATTTGTTGAAGTACCCTGGATTCGCCAGACAATGATAAGCGTAATAAGCACTCATCCGCAGTTTTCGACCAAACGAGAGATAGTCCAAACGCTTCTTGCCGAAATCTGGCGGCACGCCACAAAAACCGGACTTGAAATCGGTATTTTCTAAAGGATTGGCACACCAAAGATCTAATTTGATCCCTGTCTGACGCTTGAGTTGATTTGTTACGCTGAAAAAGTGCTTATCCCCAGCCATGAATAGGGGTACCAGCCCAAGTTCCGGCCGACGTAACCATGCCGTGACGTTTTTTCGAATATTATCCCGCTTTCGTTTAATGTCCGCAGACACAAGGATGTTTTGTATTCCGAGCTGACCGCAAATCCTGGCTATATTTCGACGAGCTAGATCAGTCACCATCCCCCAGTCATACGTAAAGGTGACCGGTGTAAGGCCGAACTCCTTCTTGATAAGATGCAGGCCGTAACTGCTGTCGCGGCCGCCACTGAATGCTACTAGAACGTCAGGAACTCCTTTCGAATTCCTGTAACTTTTTAAGGAATCAATAAATTTTTCCTGCGCGGCGGTTGGATCAACACCCTGGTAACGAGGGCGATAATTTTGGCAATAATTGCAGACGCCTTGTTCGTCAAAAGAGATGAAAGGAAATGTTTTAGGCAAGATGCATCGGGTACATCGGTGCAGAGCGGCAACCTTCGCCTCCCCATACCTTAATAGGCCTTCATCCACCTGTCGCATAATCACGGCAGGGCAGCGCGAAGGCGAGATTTCCACATCATGTTGCACGGTCGGCGTTTCCGAAGGCGATGGGAAAACCGGGAGCGGGCATGCGTTAGAACCCCGAAGTTCAAACGGGAACGCCCGCATCGCATCCAGTGTCAAAAGTACACCCTTGCCAGGGCGGAGCCACTCGATGTTATTCGGCGACCCATTGACGGCGCCATTAAGGCTTTTTAACGCGTGATCCAGGATGTACCTCTCGGAGGCAAATATCGTAAAACCGGCATCGGTGTCAGTGTATCGATATAAGTCGCCGGTATTGGTCGCTAGTACAATCCAGATACCCCTCTCGTGTGTCCATGCCACAGACGCTGCGCCGCGAATCCTGGAAAAGACTTGAACCGTAGCTTCCGCTGGGTCGGACAGCGTAAGGGCGTCGGCAGCTAGGGCTGCCATAACCTCGGTGTCCACCTGTGCATGGCGTTGGAGATGGGGTGCGGCAGCCCAAAGCTCGTCCACATTGACCACGATACCGTTGTGAATCATGGTGACGCCCCCCCAGCGAACAGGTTGGTTATTTTCGTTGAGCTCCGAAGTTCCGTTCGTCACAAGGCGGGAATGCCCCAACATCGCTAAAGGAACCGACGGACGGCCTTCTTGTCCAGAAAAGGCTATTCGCACGGGTCCGTCGGTCAACTTGCGGTATTCTCGCGATTTCAAAAGATCCGAGGCGCGTTGAGCAACCTTGAGTGTCCAGGCTTGGCTCTGGGATGGAAGATAAACATGCAATCCCGCCGACTCCTTACCACGGCTTTCCGAATAATGGTAAAGGCCCGCTAAGGTTGCTGCCACTTCCCGGTGCGAAATACTGGCGTCAGGCCTTAGGAATACACCGAAAATACCGCACATGACTTACCTCCAAGCCGTATTTGTCAATAGGTTCCAAGCTAGTAAACGGTGTACGAGAAATACAATCGTTGCTATACCCACAACATAGCTCATAGCCGTGGCGAGCGCAGCCCCCTCAATTCCCAGTAATGGGATCAACGCGGCATTCAAGCCGAAATTCGTACATACGACGATGAGATTTTGTAGGGTCTGCAGTCCCGGACGCCCGCTCACAAGCATCAAGTTGTCGAACGGGACTAACCCCGACACCAGCGTTAGGCTACTTAGCAGGATTACCAAGGAAATCAGCCCTTCCTCAAGGCCCTTCATCGGCATGATATACGCGCCTAACAGCCAAAACGCGATTGTCAACCCGGTGGCCAAAGCTATTGCACAAGGAAATGTGTATTTTTTCGCGCGACTTAGTAGCTGTTGAAGGCCGATCCAATTGCCGGTTCGTAAATCGGAAACAAGTACGGGATTAAACGTTGTTCGTAACACTCCTAACACCTGATACATGCCATCCCCCATCATCGCAGCAAAGCTATAGATCCCTACGGAGCGGTCCGGCAGGAACAAACCTATCATTATCACATCGATGCGGGAGTTCAGTTCTACGAACATTCCCGCCAGCAAGCTTTTCGCACCAAAGCTAAAATGCAGCTTCGTCCACTTTGAATCAAATTCGAGTGAGGGCACCAATCCTTGCGTCATCAGGTAGACAATGACTCCAATAAACATGAACAATTCACAAATAAGGAACCCGAACATCGCACGTTCAAAGGGATAATTGGACGCCGCAATCACCCCGATCCAAAGCGTCAATATGATATAGCGAAGGGACTGAAGTATCGCAAAAGCCTTCATGTGGCGTAAACCATTGAGAAATGCCAAGAGAACTTTATTGAGAGGAAAGAGAACAAGTCCTACCGCCGCCTTGGCCAGAGCCTTTGTTGTTGCCGGACTCTCGAGTGTTTCTCCTATGAGTGGCGCAATCGAGAACATCGTAAGGGCCATGCAAATGCCCAACAACAGCGCAAAAAAGGCAGCATTTATCAGAAGGCGATCAAGTTCGGTTCGATCCCCACTATGAAGCGCTGTGTGGCGCATGACCGAGTAATGGAGGCCGAAAACTGCGATTTGCGAGGCCGTGATGTAGATTGCGTAGGCCTGGTTAAAAACCCCCAAGACTGTGGCGTCGCGTAATCCGGCGATCAGCACATTGATGATGATTCCGCAGACAGCGAGCACGCCAAGGCTACCCATGGACCAAACGATGTCCTGGCTTAGCTTGTGTTTAAGAAAATTCATTTGTCAGCGGCGTCGACGGACCTCCCTGTGTGTCAAAGGAGGATTAATGTCACGATTCGTTTCGTAATCAAACCACATGGCAAAAAACAACGAATTGAACCCGATAGCGAAGGAAAAAAGCCAGCCCATGAGCGTGATTTCCGGGACGTGGCCCGTATGGGTCCATAGCAAAACGAGGCGAGCAAAAAAGACAGCACTGATGAGCAAATTAAAGAATCCAAAGGCATAAAAGAAAATCAGCGGATGAAAATTGCGAATGATATATTTCTCTTTCAAGCGCCAGAAGAAAAGTCGCACCAGTAACCAACCAATAGTGAAAAGGACTTTGTGGACTTTGATGTTGGATTTCTCGCCGATGTCATAGACGGGTTCGATAGGTACATCGGCAACCCGCATATTCACCACATTTAGACGGACCAACAAATCGTTTGGCTGGCCGTAACGTCTATACATGTTGTCCCAATCGATCGCGCGCAACGCACGCGCATTGATCGCGGCATAGCCTGTCTGTGAGTCGGCCACGCTCCAATATCCAGAGGCGATCTTGGTGAGCAATGAAAGTGCAGAATTACCAAAGAATCGTACCTTGGGGATTTTGAAAAACGCTTCGCCGGTTACTAAGCGATTGCCCTTGGAATAATCGACCACATCCTCCACTATCGGATCGAGCAATGCGGGCAGATCTTCCGGATCCATTTGAGCGTCTCCGGCCATAACTACAGCGACATCGTACTCGTTGTCCCTGCTCCATTTGTATCCCGTGGCGATGGCACCGCCCACGCCCTGGTTCTCAGAGTGTTCCAATAACTGTATTCGCCCACTCTTATAACCCGGATGGGATCGAACGACTTCGGAAGTACGGTCCCGACTGCAGTCGTTGACGATAACGATTTTGTCTATGAATAACGGCATCGTCTCAATGACACGTGCAATTTGGCTTTCTTCGTTATACGCAGGTACGACGACGGAAACTTTTTGGTCTTTATACATTCCGGAGCTCCGATTTCATTGGCACGTTGCCAACGTACCTCACTTACATTATTAATTAAGAGATATCTCGTCGAGGGCAGTTCTAAATTTTGATACCGGTCATAAAGGCCGAAGCCGCTGAAAGCTTTACGCTTTCTTTGACAAAACTGGATGACATTGCTACGGGCATAAGCCATTTTCAGTACGAAAATATGGAGAGCTCAATAAAGAAGAAACTTTGCGGCTGCTTGGTCGCGATTCTATTAACGCAACCTGGCCTCTCAGCATCAGCACAGGAGCCTGAACAGGCGCAGAGAATTCTGCAACCACGCAGAATAGAGGGATCGAGCTTTGGAACTAGGAAGGAAGAAGCGATTCTTCCTCAAGAAAAACTGCAACAGCAAGCTCCTGGTTTTATGATGCCAGGATCGACTCAGATGGGACTTACTTATCAGGTTCACGTCCTGGGTGAAGTTCATAAACCTGGGACCTATCGTGTACCTGCATCAAGCCGCCTGTCCGAGGCACTGGACAAGGCGGGTGGAATTCAAGGCCAAGGGTCCAGGCGTCGGATTGCGTTGAGGCGGGGGGGTAGGGAACGCGGGATTGATTACTTATCCTTTGAACTCTATGGAAACTTGGATGCGAATCCGTACCTTCTAGATAATGACGTGGTACGCGTGCCATTACAACGCAACGTCGTTCTGATTGAAGGGACAATCAAGAGACCTGGAAATTATGAATTGAGAGACGAAAAAAATCTCGAGGATCTCTTGAAATTGGCCGGTGGTCCCACGCCCGGAATGGGGATTTCCGCCCCGATCAAAGTGATACGAATCAGTGATGAAGGGAAGGAGGTCGTTGAGGTCGAAAACAATAAAGTAAGGCGAGAACAGTTCTTGCTTAGGGACGCTGATACGGTCGTCTTTCCTCATATCCTGACCGCTAACCGGAAATTTGACTATAATCTAGCTAGTTTACCCGGAGATAATGAACTCTTTTACCCCTCGTACGACGAAAGAATTTTTGTGCTGGGCGCAGTTGCGAAACCTGGACCGTATCCCTTTACTCCCTATTACGACATTCAGCAGTATCTTACTCTCGCTGGCGGAACGACACGGTTAGCCAAAGTGAAAAAAATCCAAGTGTTAGTACCGGGGGGAGGAAGCCAGCCATGGACAGCTGAAACGCAAATTAACCCTGGCAATACGATCTTCGTTCCAGAGAAATATATGTCAGCCGAAAGCGTCCTTGCCCTTGTCTTGGCGCTGACAACAACGGTTTTGGGAATCACGACAACGATATTAACGATAAATAATAACTAGTGAAGTCATTCCCTTGCCAATATGGTTTAGAATTGACACCTCTCGGTGTTAAAGGAGGGCGAGGGAAGTAGGGACGTAACCTGAAACCTTTATGGATCGTGAATACATGGAAGATGAGATCAACCTCATACAATATTTCCGTATAATTGCCCGACGTTGGCGGATGATCACGGCCGTGGTGCTTGTTGTGACGGCGTGTTCTGTCTTGATTTCGTTGTTGCTCCCAAAGATTTACAAAGCCGAAGCGACCATCATGCCGATTGGTGGATCAAAAAGTGGAGGGCTCCAGGCAGCCGCACTTACACAAATGGGGCTTGGTGCATTGTTGGCGAATCTCGGAGCTACGTCCTCTTCTTCTGTTCAGATCATTGCCCTCCTAAACAGTCGAACATTGGCCGAAAGGATGATCGAGAAGTATGGGCTCATGGAGGTCCTGTACTCAAAACTTTGGGACCAAGAGCATAAAAAGTGGAAGGTTAGCGGCGAAGACCAACCAACAATGGAAGACGCCGTGGCGAAACTCTTTCAGCACGTGACCTTCACCGACAACAAGAAGGCGCAGACCATCAAAATCAAATTAGAGCTTGCGGATCCAGGTATTGCGGCAGAAATCGTAAACAATTACATTCGGGAACTAACGTATTTCATTAATGGGAACACATTTACAGTGGCGAAGCGAAACCGGATATTTCTCGAGGACCAGCTGGAGAGAAACAAAGCGGAACTTTTGGAATCGGGAAAGGAACTGGCGGCATTTTATTCGACAAAAAAAATCTCAAACGTAATACCCACGTTAGATGTCGATGTATCGTTGACCAGTGGAATCCTTCAGAAAACTGTGGGCCAGACCATCGTTGGTCAGACCTCCTCTCCCATCAACCCGAGCCCGATGGCCCAGACCCTGAAATCACTTCAGGAAACCCAAGAAAAGGCCCAAGATCTGCAGGAACAAGCACGCAGCGTTCAAGAGAAAATTCAAAAAGTGCGAATCGTTAAGAATGTTCCACAGCAAGTCTATCTGCAATACCTGACCCTTCGACGGGAACTGTTGGTTCAAGTCAATTCGCTTTTAACCCAGCAATACGAACTCGCTAAGGCCGAAGAAGCCAAGGAAGATCTCAACTTTCAGGTCATCGATTGGGCAAAGGCTCCGATTCGAAAATACAAACCAAACCGGCTCGTCATCGTGATCACATCTTTCATAACCTCTCTATTCCTGATTTTACTTTACACAATATTTCGAGATTACCTTGAACGCATGAAATCTGTTCGTGCCTAGACGGGCCCTGCAGATTCGTTCTGTTACGTGCAGTAAAATGGAATACCAAATTTCTGACGCCCGAAATATCTCATCGTCAAAAAACTGGGACAATGCACGCAAATCTGTCTAATATCCTAAAATTACATGCGATTTTAATTGGGGTGCGTGGCACCGATCTTGCTGGTTTCCATTTCATTCGTATGAGATTCTGTGCAGACCATGAGTAAGTTCACAAGTTACCGTCAGATAATTGACAGTATTGTCGTGCTCTTCATTGGAGCCGGGGCCTACGCGTTTGCGTTCTATCTGAGGTTTGAGTTCTCAATTCCTGTAACCGAATCGGAGACCCTACTTTACACACTGCCGATATTGCTGGTTGTAAGGTTGGTTGCCGCGCATGTTTTCGCGCTGCATCGTAGATCATGGCGGTACATGAGTCTTGTAGACGCGGTCGATATTTGCAAAGCGTCGCTCGCTGGGTCCGTGATCTTTGCCGTCATCGTGTTTTTGGTCGGAGGAACGGATCTCCCAAGGTCTGTATACCTGCTCGACGGCTTTTTATTCCCAGGATTCTTGATCGGTACGCACGTGTCCGCTCGGCTGCTTCTCGAACGACACGGTTGGAACGGAATCCGATATTGGAAACGAGTTCTAATCGTCGGTGCCGGCGATTCCGGACAAGCTCTAATTAAAGAACTTCAAGGTCGGATGAATCATTCCTACGATCCTGCGATCGCCGTCGACGATAATCGAAACAAACTGGGTTTGAAGATTCATGGGGTGCCGGTCGCAGGTACTCTTGCAGATGTCGAAGAGTTAGCCAGAATTCATCGGATCGACGAAGTGATCATTGCCTGCCACAAGCTTTCCAAGGAAAAATTGACGGATATCTATAATGCCTGTGAAAGATCGGGACTTCTGCTGAAGCGGGTTCCGCCTTTCGAAGACATTCTCGAAGGAAGATTCTCGCCACTCCAATTTCAGAATATTGAAATCGCCGATCTCCTCCCGAGGTCGGGTGTGAAACTGGAAACTCCTGAGCTGGTGCAGTTCTACCACGGCAAGACCATTTTGGTGACCGGAGCGGGGGGATCTATTGGTTCGGAGCTTGTTCGGCAAATAGCCGGTTGGCATCCCAAACAAGTTCTTCTCTTGGAGCGCAGTGAATATCATCTGTACGAGATCGACTGTGAACTGAGAGAACGGTTTCCAGACACCGTTGCTATCTCCCTTATCGGAGATGTTGCGGACACTGCGCGAGTGGAACACATCATGAAGCAATATTCTCCTCAAATTGTGTTTCACGCGGCGGCATATAAGCATGTTCCCCTCATGGAATCCAACGCAAGCGAAGCTCTCAAGAACAACGTTCTTGGGACGGAGATCGTTACTAGTCTTGCAATGAAATACGGCGTGGAGAAGTTTGTCCTGATTTCTACGGATAAGGCAGTTAGTCCATGCAATGTTATGGGATATACGAAACGGATCGCCGAGCTCGTGCTCTCGGAAAAGTTCGGTTGCTCACGAACGCAGTATATGGCCGTCAGATTCGGAAACGTTCTGGATAGTGCGGGAAGCGTGGTCCCGCTTTTTAGGCGGCAAATCGCCAGTGGTGGTCCTGTGACCGTTACCCATCCCGAGATCGAACGATATTTCATGACCATTCCAGAGGCTGTGCAACTGGTCCTCGCTGCCGGGAGGATGGGAAAAGGAGGAGAGATATTTGTTTTGGACATGGGAAATCCGGTAAGAGTTCTTGATCTGGCAAAACGGATGATCGAATTGTCCGGCATGCATCACGTTCAGGTTCGATACATCGGGTTGCGTCCCGGCGAGAAATTAACTGAAGAGCTGGTGGACGACTCAGAGCGACTTTATTCCACAGACAATCGGAAGATCAGCGTCATCTACCCGGAACGACGATCCGAAGCGATCATCTCAGGCTGGATTTCAGCGCTTCTAAGAGAAGTCGACGATTTGTCGGATGAACAGGTGGTGGAAGCCCTTAAAAAAATTATCCGACAAGCGGACAAATTGAAGGGGCACTCGGAGACCGCTGAGGAGAATGTCGTTGCAATCTCTTCCGGCGCTGGTCGTTTGTAAGAGTGCAAGGGTTCCGTGAAATACGGGAGAATTCACGTTTTGAATGGTCTTGTCTCCTTCTTCGAAATCGCTGCATTCTTATGGATTCGGAGATACTGTTGCGTATGGTTGTCGTCATTTTGGCGGGATTCGACACCCGTTAATTGTCCGGGACAAATCCTAATTACATTTTGGGTCGAGACGAGGAACTGATGGGACCTGATTACGGATACTCAGCAGGGTTTTCAATCCAACCGAGAATTCTCAAAGAAGCGTTATCGGCGGCCTGAGTGACATAGCCGTATATTTTTTGTGGGTGTGTAATTGGCCATGAAAGATATTGGAAGATCGTGCCAGTCGCGGAAGTGGCTTTTAGCGCGGTTATGGATGAGTCACGGTGGGACGACAAAGACAGAGAATCGTCAGGAGTCGGGCTCACCATATGCGCTCGTAGTCGAACGATCTTCGCTCCGATCGGAACTTTGAGCGTGTATTCCGTTATATTGGGTTCTATTGTCGTCTCCGTAATGTTGACATCAAACGCATAATTCCCTTGATTCATCTGAACGTTTCCACCCACCGACGTGAATGGGATGATTTCAGCCGCACCTCCCCCATCGGTGATGAACGCACCTAAATAAGTTGCCTGTCCTGCAAAACCGACTGGGCCGGAGTTCGGATCATTCAGGGAAGCAATAAGGTCAAAGCCGGTTCCTGATTCGGCCGGGATGGCGTAGAGGTAATAAAGTGAATTAATGGCCACGGTGCCAGCGTCGATACCGTTTCGAACAGAGTTATCGACATTGAGAACCGCGTTGGCGCTATTTGAATAAATCGTTCCGTTGATGGCCACGCGGGAAGGTTGGGCGTTCGTTGCCGGGACAATCAGTTCTTTGACGTTTGCGTCGGCAGGCTTGGAATAGAAGTCGGGTCGCCGCAACGATACAGCGATTGCTGCGCTAGCATCTTGACCGGCTGCCCCAGTGTCGCCCTTTTCCCCTTTTATGTCGTTTGCGCAGCCGAGAAGTAAAAGGAGGAAAGCTATTGAGAGCGCTCCGCGAGTTGCCAGGGTGGATTTAATTTCATGCATTGTCTTGTCTCCTTTTGGATTCGGGCAGCCTAAAGCGTGGCGTCGGGTCTGCAAAGGACTTTTTGGTTCGTGATGGATCATCGGCGACGGACGGCTTATCAAGAGCAATGCCAAATTCGGCGCTGGTAACTATTTGAAATATAACGACGATTCTGGCGTGAATTTGAGGTGGCTCCGTTCGGAATCTTGAGTTGAACCCCGTTGGTTTGGTTCTCGGTCGGTCTTGAGTCGTGCTAGCCTGCGCGCGTGCGGCTTCGCTTCGATCAGGGTTCTCTCGTCGTCGATCCGGAGGGGGTGGAAAAGCTCCCTTCGTGCGTCCGCTGGGATCCGCGTGTGGGGCTTTGGCGGGCGTTGGCGATGCACTTTTTCGATCTGAGGGCGTTTTGCCGGGCGGGAGGGGTTCCGTTCGCGGCGGAGTTTCTTCCATTCGCGACTCTCCAGAAAAAGATCGGGTCCAGTCGTGTGTCGCCTTTATTGCGGGCGTTTCAGGAGGAGGCGCTGGCGGCGTGGCGGGTGGAAAAAGGGAGGGGGGTGGTGATTCTTCCGACGGGCGCGGGGAAGACGCGGCTGGCGGTGGAGGCGATCGGGCGGACGAGCCGGTCGGCTCTGGTGGTCGTGCCGACGCTGGAGCTTTTGGCGCAGTGGTATTCGGTCCTCTCCGAGTCGTTTGGCGGCGAGGTCGGGAGACTGGGAGGGGGCGAGCACGAAATCCGACCGTTGACCGTGACGACATACGACAGCGCGTATCGCTGGATCGATCGCTACGGAGACCGGTTCGCGCTTCTGGTCTTTGACGAAGTCCACCACCTGCCGGCGCCGAGTTACGTACAGATCGCGCAGATGTCCGTGGCGCCGTTTCGACTCGGCCTCACGGCCACGTTCGAGCGGGGGGATTTCCGGCACGTGCCGCTGTCCGAGTGGGTCGGCCCCGTCGTCTACCGCCGGTCGATCGACGAACTTTCGGGCGAGGCTCTCGCTTCCTATCGAACCGAGATCCGAAAAGTGGAGATGACCGTCGTGGAAAAGGAGGAGTTCGAAACACAGGACCGGATCTATCGGACGTACCTCCGTCAGGCCGGGATTCGGGGGCGGAAGGCGTTCGATAGCTTGCTCGATTTGGCGGCGCGGGACGGCCGGGCGTGGCGCGCGCTGGCGGCGCATCGTAGGGCCAGGCGAGTCGTGGCGGGAGCTTCGGCGAAAGTGGAGCTGGTCGGAGAGCTATTGGGGCAGTACGCGGACAGCAAGATATTGATCTTCACGGAGTATAACGACCTCGTTTACCGGCTTTCGAAAGAATATTTGATTCCCGCGATCACGCATCTGACGTCGCCGAAGGAGCGCCGGTGGATCTTATCGTCGTTTCGAGAGGGAAAAATCCGGGCGATCGTGACGTCGAAGGTCTTGAACGAGGGCGTGGATGTTCCGGAGGCGGACGTCGCGATTGTCTTGGGTGGAAGCGGGAGCCGTCGTGAGCATGTCCAGCGCTTGGGAAGGATTCTCCGTCCGCTTCCTGGGAAAGAAGCGCTCCTGATTGAAGTAATCACCAAAGCGGAGCGGGGTCTTTCCTACCGGCGGCGAAACGATTCGGCGTTCCGGCGGAAGCGTCCGGCGGCGCAACAGGAGCTACTTTTCAATGCTCACCAGTGAGCTTCTCCGATATCGCGCGGAGGGGGGAGACATCCGTCCCTATCGACTGGATCGCCGGGCGCGAGTTTTGGCCTCGCGTCTGATCGATGCCTATCGCTTGAGCCAAGGGAAGAAACGTTCTCTCCTCGACCGGTCGCTTTTGGAAGTGGAGGGGACGACATCGGACGTCGTCGTGGCGAGGGGACTCTCGAAGCTTTTGGAAGAGCGGGCGGTTTTTCTTTTGGATTCGCTGATCAATCCGGAGGAGGTTCGAAAGGAACTGTTTCGCCGGGCGGCGGAGCGAGGTGTTGTGCGTCGTGGATCGGAGGAGGCTCTGGGGGTCTTGCGAAGCGTAGCGGAGGAATTTTCGGTTTCGGTGCCGGACGTCGAGGCATCGCTCTTCGCCGATCTTCCCGAGGAGCGGCTGATGATCGAATTCACGCGGCCCGAGCCGGAGTGGTTGGTCGACCGGTACAATCTCGCCCAGGTGCAGGGACTGCTTTATTCGGCCACCGCAATGAAATGCCGATTTGAAGGGGAGCTGCGGAAAATCTTCACGCACCTTCGATTGGGCCAGCTGATGTACACGATGACGTCGCTCGGAGTTGGAAAGTATGAGCTCGCCATCGACGGGCCCGTCTCGCTCCTGCGGCGAACAAGACGGTACGGAATTCGGATGGCGAAGTTCCTCCCCGCCGTATTGCTGGCCAAGGATTATCGGATCGAAGCGGCGCTGCAGATCCGCGGGTCCACTTACAAGCTCTCGATCGACCCGTCGTGGGGATTGAAGAGCCACTACAATCCGAACCCGGAGTTTGACAGCCGAATCGAACGCCAATTCTCCGAGCGGTTTCTGGCGCTGGAGTCTCCGTGGAAGCTCGAGCGGGAAGGAACGGTGATCGATCTCGGCGGCCAGGTGATGATCCCGGACTTTACGTTCCGCCATCCGGACGGCCGCGTGGCTCATCTGGAAATCGTCGGGTTTTGGACGGAGAGCTATCTGGAGCGAAAACTAAAGAAACTGGCCGCCGTGAAAGGCGTGAGGTTGCTGGTGGCGGTATCCAAGACACTCGCGTGCCACGAAGCTCGTTTCTCGGACGCGGCGCGGATTCTCTGGTTCAAAGACAAACTGGATCCGAAGGACGTGTTGGCCCGACTCGATAGACCGTCTGACGACCGCGTGGTACTTTTCGAACGTGACTGAAGATCGATCACAGGACTGGCTTCGACAAGCCAAGAATGACCTGAAGTTTGCGCGTGTCGCGTTGGAGGGCGGGTTTTATTCGCAAACCTGCTTCATCTGTCAGCAAGCTGCGGAGAAAGCCATGAAGGCGACCTTGTATTCAAAAGGTGCGAAGGCTGTCATCACACATAGCCTGCGAAAATTGTGCGAAGAACTCGGTGTCAATTTGAAATTGATCGCGGCGGCCAAAGTCTTGGACCAATACTATCTTTCGGGGCGCTACCCCGATGCCTTGCCGGACGGCGCTCCATTTGAGACGTTTACCGAAACCCAGGCGCGCGACGCATTTCGAGACGCCAAGTTGTTCATCGCTCACGCGGTTCGTTGGATGAAATCATGAGAAAATCAGCAAGTGTCATCTGGCCGAAGAGGTCTCGATGGACGCAGAAGGTCCTTTTGGCACGGCTGCAACGTGACCTTCGCGGACGGGTGGAAAAGGCCTATCTCTTTGGGAGCCATGCCCGCGAAACAGCGAGCGGGGAGAGCGACGTGGACCTGATCGTCGTGGCAAACACGCCGCGGGCATGGCCCGAACGCGGACGGGACTTCGGGGACCTATGGGATCGGTACGGCGCCGTGGATCTCCTGGTTTACACGCCGTCGGAGTGGAAAAGAATGAATGAGAGACATTCTCCTGTTCTTTGGCACGCGCGAAAACACTGGAAGCGCGTCATCTGAACTTCAAAACCTTCGCGTGTAATAGACTCCGTCGGGGCGGACGGAAATCGAAGCGGCCTGCGTTTGGCGTTTGTGGACGATGACGGCGTCGATGATCCCCCAGGCGGCGACGCCGATGCCGGCGCCGAGGGAGCTCCAGAACATCGCGCGGTAGACGGCCGCGGTTTCGGGGTCGCCGAACGTTCCTGAACTGTCTTTCTCTTCGTTAAATAGAATGATGCTCGCGATGGATAGGCTGAACGCGGCGATTTCGGTCGACATGAATGCGAGGCCTTTGACTTTTTGTTCATTCGCAAACTGGCCCACGCCGAAAGGGACGTAACGCTTCCACGCGTCATCCGTTTCTGTTGCGGCAGCTTCTTGGACCTGAAGGGATGCGGGCGCGGGCTCTGTCGGCGGTGCAGCGGTTACAGCGGCAGCCGGACCAGCCGGTGGAGCTGTTACCGTAGTCGCTGTGACGGCCGGGGGTTTTCCACCCTTGATGGAGCCGAAGAGATTCGAACACGGTTTCGTTACGGCGATATCGTCGATCGTTTCCGTGGGGGAAAACGTCAGCAACGTCCGAAAATGCTCGGTGGCCTTCGTTTGGTCGCCCAGTTCGCACTGAGAAACTCCAAGGATGCGATGGGCCAGGATGATCTGCTCGACGGTGTCGAGAAGAAGATGATCCAGCAAGGGCTGAGCGACGTTGATCGCCTGCTTGTAGCGGCGCGCCTTGAGGTGATTCATCGCCCGATCGAGCTGTTCCAGGTTTGCGTCCGCGAGAACCGAGCCGCACGCAAAAAGCACTCCCAAGGCCGCAATTCGTGAAAGGCGCATTGGCATCGAAATTCAGAGAAAAGAGTGGAGCCAATATCGGGCGGGTGGAAACAGAAGTAAACATTTTTCTCGGGTCCGAATCGGCCCCACTCCTTGGTTCAAGCAGGAAGGTGTCCCTGGACGCTGCCAGCCCGGACCGAGCCGTAGTCGCCCGCTTTTTCTAGTCCGACGTAACGTCGATCTTTCGCGTCTGCCTTTTCGCTTCCACCGTTTTGGGCAGGCGGATCGTCAGCAACCCCTTCTTGAACGAAGCTTCCACCTTGTCGTCCGCAACGGCGCAGGGGAGCTCAATGATCCGCCCAAACGAGCCAAACGTTCGCTCCACGCGGAAATGGGTTTCCCCTTTTTCCTCCTGCTCCGCTTTCTTTTCCCCGCGAATCGTCAGTTGATTTTCGAACAGGGAAACGTCGATCTCTTTTTCCTCCATCCCCGGTAGTTCCGCGGTCACTTTAACGTCGCTCTCCGACTCGACCACGTCCACGCGTGGGATGTATCCCGAAAGCCGGGTTTCGGTCGTGGCCAGCGGTGTCAGAGCAAACGGCCGGTCAAAGTCTTCCAGAAGCCGCTCCATGTCCAACCACAAAGATCCGAAAGGATCCCAATCATTGCGACGGGTCAATACGTCATTTCGTCGAATTACTAATGAGTTCATAAGTATGTCTACAGATTGCGAGCGGATTTTGAGCCGAGACTAGGAAGACAAGCGGGAAAACCGGAGGCGTATCCGCTGCGATACGTTGAGGCTTTTCCCGCGAAGTCTGACGACGTCGCAGGCCAAAAGACGCCGCAAGATGTGGGTATACTTATGAATTCATTAGTAAGTTCATTTGTCTCCTCCCATGAAAATGTTCTAAGGAGAAGAAAGTCACCGATGCCGGTTTGTCAAGGCCTCTAAGAGCGTCTTTGGCAGGCGCGAATAAATGCCCGAAATAATTTGCGGGATTCGGATCGGTGGGGAATTTCCTCGGGATGCCATTGAATTCCCAAGGCAAATGTACGGTTCGTCGTTTCAATCGCTTCCACGACGTCGTCCGGGGAAAGGGCGACCGTTTTCAACCGGCGCCCCGGCCGGCCGATCGCTTGGTGATGCCGGCTATTCACACGTACTCTTGTTCTCCCGAGGATTTTTCGGAGCCGGGAACCCGCCGCAAGATGAATCCAATGTTCCCCCTTTCGATGTTCCCGTGTCCCCGGTTTTTCGCTCGGTAGGTCCTGAATCAGATTGCCACCAAGGGCCACGTTGAGAGTTTGGCATCCCAAGCAGACACCGAGGAACGGTTTTCGGTTCCGGACGAATGCCCGGGTTATCGCAAGCTCGAAGCGCGTTCGTTCATCCGGGGAGAGATCGAGTTTAACCTTCGGCATTCTTGCGCGAAAGAACTTCGGATGGATGTCCCCGCCCCCCGTGAGCATAAGTCCATCGAGTAACGTGAGATAATTTGAAATATGCCGCCGGTTCGGCGTGAGGACGATGCAATCGCCTCCCGCGGCTTCCACGGCTCGCACGTAGCTTCGATACGTCCCGATCAACTCCCGGTGGGTTTTGGTTCGAATCATGTGGGGCGAAATTCCGATGAGCGGCCTGCGCGGCATATCGAGGGTAATTGTAACTTCATTCCAGCTGACATAGAAGGTGAAGCTTGATGACCCGAAGCCAACGAGTGCGTGTCGTGGCGGCCTTGATCGAGCGCGAGGGAGAAATCCTCATCGCCCAACGACCCTTCCAAGGCGTCTTCCCCGGCAAATGGGAATTTCCCGGGGGCAAAGTCCGTCCGGATGAAAGGGACGAAGCGGCGCTCGCTCGCGAGTTGGAGGAGGAACTAAACGTGCGGCCGAGAATCGGCGCCCGCGTGGCCGAAATCGACCACGATTATTCCCATCTCTCGGTCAAAATTCTTTTCTATCGCTGCTTTCTAGATGGGCGCGAGTTATTGCATCCGCGCGAGCATGCGGAGTTGCGGTGGGTCAGGCCTTCCGAATTGACGTCGTTCGACTTTTTGGAAGCGGACCTCGACCTGGTGGAACAGTTGAAGGACGGCAAACTATAAACTTCGAGTCTCGTGTTCCACGAATTTGGCGATACGTTCTCGATCCGTTTCTTCGATTCCGGTGAATTTGATTCCCATGCCGCTCGAGTTCGGTTCATTTTGCCCCGTCTGCCGGTAGGTCCAGACCACCTGCCCATCGGCTTCAATCGGCGCCCCGTCTCCGGGCAATCGGAAGCGCATCTTCACCGCCGTACCTATCGGATGCAATTGCTTCGTCCGGACGAACGCGCCCCCGATCGACACGTTTTCCAGTTTGGTTAGGTAGTACTTCCCGTACGTCGAAAGATCGATGTCCAGCTCGACTTTTGCGCGCGGCCCGGCTTGCCGTTTATCGAGGTTTTTCGGCATATTTCTACGATATCACGATCTAAATCGCCGACAAACAGGGCGTGTTATCCGCCCGGGGCGGAAGATCTTGTCGGCTACGGCCCGGCTGAGTAGAGTGCCCCTGCCATATGGAGAATGTCATCATTATAGGGTCCGGTCCCGCAGGGTTGACGGCCGCCATCTATGCGTCACGCGCCCTGCTCAAACCGCTGATGTTCGAGGGTTACCAGGCCGGTGGGCAGTTGATGATTACCACCGATGTGGAGAACTATCCCGGCTTTCCCGAAGCGGTGATGGGCCCGGAGCTGATGAAGCTTTTTCGAAGACAAGCGGAACGGTTCGGGACGCGAATTGAAACCAAGGATGTCACACGCGTTGAATTCAAGCGGCGGCCGTTTGTTGTGGAAGTGGGTGACGAGAAATACGAGACCAAAGCCGTCATCATCGCGACCGGAGCCACGGCAAAGTTGATCGGCTTGGAATCCGAGCGGCGCCTCATGGGACACGGGGTGTCCGCGTGCGCAACGTGCGACGGCGCCTTCTTCCGAAATCAAAAAGTTCTGGTCGTCGGGGGAGGGGACACGGCGATGGAGGAAGCCCAGTTCCTGACGCGATTTGCGTCGAAGGTGACCGTCGTGCATCGGCGGAACCAGCTGCGAGCGTCAAAAATCATGCAGGAAAAAGCGATGAAGAACCCGAAAATCGATTTTGTCTGGGATTCCGTCATCGAGGAAATTCTAGGCGGCAACGAAGTCCGGGGGGCCCGTCTCAAGAGCGTCAAGACCGGCCAGACGTTCGAAGTGGAATGCCAGGGCGTATTCGTGGCCATCGGCCACCAGCCGAACACGAAACTCTTCGAAGGACAGGTCAAAATGAACGACGTCGGCTACATCGTCCCGCACGATGGGACCAAAACCAGTGTCGAAGGCGTGTTTGCCAGCGGCGATGTGCAGGATCCTACGTACCGGCAGGCGGTGACGGCGGCCGGCACCGGCTGCATGGCCGCCATCGATTGCGAACGCTACTTGGAGCACCACGGTTAACGCGTCGGCCGGAATTTCCATCGGAGGCAAAAACCATGAAAGAGATCACAGCGACGGAACTGAAACAGCGTTTGGATAAAGGAGAACCGCTTGTGCTTCTCGACGTGCGGGAACAGAACGAATACGACCACTGCCGAATTCCGGGCGCGAAGCTGATCCCGTTGCGCCAAATCCCCGGCCGGACCGGCGGAATCGACGCCTGGTCGGCCGACGTCGACCCGGCAATACCGCGGTATTAAATGCCCTATGCGCTGTTGAGTTTTCTCTGGACCTCGTTAGTCGGTGTTTTCCTGCTGGTCGGCTCGGGCCTTCGCCTGTGGCAGACGGCCAACCCGCTTCAGACGCATGTCATCTTTGCTTTGAGCGCCGTGACGTTGGCGCTCTTCGCCCACACGATGACGATGTTTTATTTCATCGGCACCGGGAAAAAAATCAAGGACTTCATGGCCGAATGGGAACCGGAGATTCGGGACGAGTTCCGCCGCAGAACGATTGAAACCAAACGAAAACTCTTTCCCTGGATGCTTCTTTCCTCCGGGGCGTTGATGGCTGCGTTCATTTTAGGCGGAGCCGCCGACGCCCGCGTCGTGCAGAAGACCATTCACGTGGCCAGCGCTTATTTCGCGCTGATCGCCCATGTGCACGGCGTCGGCCTCGAAACGATTCATATCTTCCGAAATATTTCGCTGATTCACGAGATCAACGATCTGGCCCGGCGCCGCCACATCTCGGCTGCGGCCTCTTCATGAGCTCTGAATCGAGTCACCGGTTTCAACCGAAGCCGCATCGGCCTTTATCAAACGGTGTCTGGGCGATCGGACATCGCGGTTTCCCGACAGCGGCCCCGGAGAATACGCTGGCGTCCTTCCGCCGTGCCATCGATGCCGGAGCGGACATGATCGAGTTCGACGTTGCGTTAAGCAAAGACGGCTGCCCCGTCGTGATTCACGATCCGACGGTTCGCAGAACGACGAACGGCCATGGCTCGGTGAAACGGCTGACGCTGGAAGACCTCCGAAAACTGGATGCCGGCAGCTGGTTTTCGCGGGAGTTTGCCGGTGAGAAAGTGCCTACGCTCGAAGAGGTCATGGACCTTGCGGCGGAGAGGGTCTGTCTCAACATCGAAATCAAGAAAGAAGCGGTTTCCCGGACCGGTACGGACGGCATCGAGGCGAAAATCGTTTCTCTGCTGCGCCAAAGGGGCCTCGTCGAACACACGGTGATCTCGTCGTTTTCTCCCAAGGCCGTTCGGCGGGTGAAGGCGCTCGATCCAACTCAATCCGCGGCGCTGCTTTTGGGGCGTGCCCCGGTTCGAGTCCCTCTGAAACAAGTCCATGCCGTGGACGCCGACGCCGTACATCTTTCGTACCGCCGGCTCAAGAAGAAATGGATCGAACAGCTTGTGCAAGCCGGAATACCTGTTCGTGCATACACCGTGAACGAAGTCTCCGACATGCGCCGTATGATCGAATGGGGCGTAGACGGCCTCTTCACCGACCGCATCGATCGTCTCCGGGCCGTGATCGACGAATTGGAACCGGTCTCATAAATAGCTTCTGCTCCGCCCGGCTGCAAAGGCTGCCAGCTGCGTTCTCGGGGCCAAACGCCCTCAACGTACTGCAGAGAGTACGCTTCCGGGCATTTGGCCCCTGCGGCCTTGCTGACAGCCTTTTCGCTCGGGCTCGCGACGAACCCATTTATGAGGCCGGTTCTAAGCCTTCGGTAGGTTTTTCAGATTCAGTTCCGGGAAAGGCGGTCCCGGTTTCGCGAAGAAATATCCCTGGGCGTAATCGATCTCGAATTCCCGGAGGACGTCAAAATCCTCCGCGGTTTCTACGCCCTCGGCGACCGTGTCCGCGTCGATCGATTTGGCCAGGGCGTGCAGCGCTTTGAGCATCGCTTTTTTCCCCTGGTTTTCATGGACGCCGCGAACGATGGAAGCGTCGATTTTCACGTATCTCGGCTTGATTTCCATGATCGCTTCCAGGCTGGAATAGCCGGCGCCGACATCGTCGATCGCAATCGTGATCCCGGCTTCGGTGTAATAACTGATCGCCTGTTTGAAATGCGAGTACTGCTCGATCGCATTTCGCTCCGTGATTTCGAACACGATATCTTCAATCGGCATTTCGTTGGCTTCGAGAAATTTGAGAAAGGAACTCATTTCAAAATCGGGGTCGTAGATCAGGTTGGGCAGCGTATTGACGAAAAGCTTGCGGCCCCTCGGCTTTCCTTTCGCGTTGATGATCGCGCGTTTTCGGCAGAGGCGATCCAGTTCGAAGACGAGGCCGGTCTCCTCCGCCAGCGTGAACAGTATGATGGGCGCCTCGATCTCCGAGTTGCGGGGACCCCGGCTGAGCGCTTCGTAGCCCATGATTGACATGTCCTTGAGGCGGACGATCGGCTGGTAGAGTGTATAAATCTTTTCTTCAAGGACGATTTTCTGGAGCCGGCCGCGATTCTTGAGCTCCAGCTGCGACATATGCAGCTTGGCGATCTCCCGTGCTTCGTCGATCAGGTTGTAAATCGTCCGCCGGGAACGGATCATCGGATTGTGGACGACGAACGAATAACCGACGTTGATTTTCGGAAGGCCCTTCAGATAGTTGTAAAGCTCAAAAAAGAGCGTCGAGTGGAGATAGTTTTGGACCCGCTCGCAAACCATCTCGACATCGTCCTTGGAGAGGACATGTCCGGTCTGCTCCTTCCGCGTCTCCGACAAGAAGATGATGTAGGAATACCCCTGCACCTCAGTGACGGTGACCAGATCCTTGTTTCGAATCGTGACCCCTCGCATCGCCATGAGAACCGTGGCGATTTTCTGCATGATCTGTTCGAAGAGCTTGCTTCCGAATTTTTCCTCGATCTTGCCCAAGCGCCGGCCGTCCACGTAAAGCAGTCCCAGGGCGTTGTCTTTCTGAAGGAGCGTCTCCAGCTCGGTCAAGAGCACCAGGTAGCTCGGCAAGCCGCGAAACTCGTCGAACAGTCGTTCCTTAAATGACTTGGTCACAGGTCCCCTAGAAGTGTTTAGAATCGTAGGGAAATCCATGTTAGATGTCGACTTTTTAAAGGGTTTAAATGTCCGAAGAAGACAAAATCGTCTGTTCCAAGTGTGAAAAGATCATTCGCTACGAACGACCGCTCTTTTGTCCGTATTGCGGTGCAAAGCTCGAACCGGTCGAGGACCTGCTCAATTCGGACGACCGGAGGGAAGTGTATCGATGGTCTCACGCAGCGCCGCTTCTCATGAATCTATTCTTCGGATGGTTGTTACTTCTTCTGCCCGCCAGCTGGATCTGGGGAAAAGCGGGGATTTTCTGGCTCTCAATCCTGTTCACGGGGATCCTTATCGTCGCATTCGTGGGATTTCTGGTGTTCAGCGGAATGGGCGCAAAGAAGCGGTCTTGAAAGGGTCGGGAGCGGACCGGAGAAGATTCGACCGGAAGAGTCCGGCGAAGACATCGAAAGCAATGTCGCGTGAGGTGTCCCAACGATCACGGAACGCCCCCTTCTCTCGTAAACGATCAAACGAGACCGGTACGGAATTCACCGATTCCTCCGCGTTGTTGTCGAAGACGGTAAACTGAATTCCATATCTGAGAGTGTCGTGTTTACCATTGCAAAGTTCCCGCAGTGCTTCATCCACTTGCCGCCTCTGATCATCCGTCATCCGACCGGGGTATACGGCCCGATCCTTTTGTCGAAAGAATCGATAGACGACCCCATCCACGATAGTTGAAAAGTCATAGAGATTCTCAGCGTACGCCTGACCTGTGGCGATGGGAACCGATCGAAAGAATATGCCCAAGTCCTTTGTGTTGTATTCCAAAATACCCGGCGTAGATCCAATAAGGTCTGTGGACCGCTTTACATCGGAATGAAAGCAGATCGCCGTGGGATAGGTTCTCAGTTGATACCCCTCCGTGTCAGCGTTCGGGCCGGCAATCATTTTGGCGGTCAGCCGAAGTTTATCGTTCTTAAATAACTGCATCATTGTCTGCAGCGTGAGGTTCGGCCGAGACGTGCCCGACCGTGTCTTGGCAAACGAGATACCCATCGTCGTCGCGATGAGGATTAAAAGTAAAAGAAACTTCTTCATTCGAGTCTCCGACGGTCTAAGAGCAAATCCAGGGCCAGAATGCAAGCAATGATTTCAATAGCTTGTATGGCATGTTCGCGGGGCATTAGAGGGTGCATGAGGTAAGCGTGGGACACGAAGCAAGGGCATGTGTAAGAACGACTGACGAATATTTCGTTGCAACCGCCCCGCGTCGCCAATTCATCGCCGTTATCTTGGGAATTGTCCTCGACCTGCGATAGGATCTCCGCCCGATGAGTACCCTTGAGCCGGCATGGCGGCGATGCGCTTCGTGCAAGAAACGGATTGGCTTCGACCAGCGCTACTGGGCATGCAGCGTATCGACTTGCAATCGATCCCGCACCGGCGTTGTTTTCTGCAGTGTAACGTGCTGGGATCAGCATGTGCCGATTCTCCGGCATCGAGACGCGTATGCGGAAGAGGCACGATCACCGACGAAGAAAGAATGGGAGAATATGTTGAACGAACAAAAAACGACCGATGAAACCACCGACGGCGAGACAAGCGTGGAATCAGGAACCCCACAACAGGAGCAGGAAGTTCTCGTCGTCGCGTCCAAAGTGAAGGCGTACATTCGCCGGCAAGCGGACATGAACACTTCCGCGGATGTCATGAAATCGCTTTCCGGAAAGATCCGAAAGCTTTGCGACGATGCGATAGGCCGCGCGAAAGAATCCGGCCGAAAAACGGTCCTCGACCGGGACATTTTGTAGTCTTGTACGCGATCTCGCTGCCTCTGGTTCCGAGAGGCCAATGGTTTAATGAAAGCACCCTGCTCGGGATTTATTGGGGCGGGGGCTGAAGGTACCCGAGCGATTCGCCGGAACGTGAAGAATCTTCGAGACGACGATGGAATTCGACGACGGAAGGGTCGACGCGGATCGACGATTCATCCCAACCGGTAAGTGTCAGGCCGTCTCCGCTTCGTAGCCGGCTTAACGCCACATAAGCCTGGCCCGGCTCCCAAAGGCGGCGGAGATCGCAGACCATGCTGTCGAGTGTCGCTCCCTGGGCTTTGTGAATCGTCGTAGCGTAAGCCAGTGTGAGAGGAAAGTTAGTGGCACTCTTGTCCAAAACAGCTTGAAGATTTTTGAATCGGAAGGCCGATAAAACCTCGCGCCGGCGAAGAAACTCATTGCATACACCAACTCCTCGTCGCCGTTGCGTCCTTCTTTTCGTCTGGAGAATTTCTTAAGATCTCA
>DATDPG010000174.1 GCA_035292885.1 Bdellovibrionota bacterium
GGAACGGGGTCCCTCCCATTCAGATTCAAAAGATCTGCGGCTGGAAGGATCTCAAGACCATGCAGCGGTACGTAAGGCTGGCGGCGATTGAAACGAAGGGCGCGACGGAGGGGCTCAAAGTTCTTCCCGCGCAAGAGGTGGCGGCGAAAGTCGTGCATCTTTTCGGCCGAAACGTGCAGACCGAAGCCAAGGCGTGAACTTTGGCTTCAAATTGGCTTCCGGGTATCCTAACAACTTGAAATCTTTTGAGGGCGGCCGTCGCCTCCACGGCTTGTTCTTTTTCCGTTTCACAGCGTTGTTCCTCGCTCGCGATCCTCACGTAGGTTTACTACGCTCCGGTCGCTCGCATCGTCGCGCCTTGTGAAACGAAAAAATTCCTGCGCCGTACCCGCCAGCTAGCCTATTGCCCTCAACTTGATAAGGCGACGGTCGGTGAGAACCGGCTTGCGCGAGACCAGCGAAGCCGAGACACAAACTTTGCAGCTTTACGTTCGAAGAAACCGAACCTTTCAGCCTCATTCGGCGCGCTGGGCCTCGTGGGAAGTATGTGTATAATTCGGTTTTTCGCATGCTGAAATTGATTCTTAAGCGGCCCGACGGCAAAGAAGAGACGTTCACCGTAACCGAAAAAAACTCCTATATCGGCCGGGTGCCCGTGGTGAATGAAATTCAAATCGATCACCCCTCGTTGTCCCGACAACACGCGCGCATAAAACAGATGAAGAAAGGGTACGCCATCTACGATCTCCGCAGTACGAACGGTGTGCTTGTCAACGGTCGGAAAATCAAGGAGGGTGAATTGAATGACGGAGACGAACTCCGCCTTGGGGATCTAGTATTTAGAGTTAAATTGCGGGACCAACCCGAACGTCCACGAAAGAGTGCGCGTAATCCGTTGAAAGACTTAGATCGAATTGAGGAAAAAATGGCGATAGAAACGCTGACCGAGCGAAGTGGGCCGAAGAGGGGAAAGTAAGCTTTATTAAGTCTACTTTGCGAGCCGTCGGACGGCCGGCTTGACAGACATAAGGCCTTCATATAGCAAGACCCCTTTCGTTTCAGGTGGTTACGCCGATCCAGCGGGAGTAGCTCAGTGGTAGAGCATCACGTTGCCAACGTGAGGGTCGAGGGTTCAAGCCCCTTCTCCCGCTCCATGTCTTCGAATTCCACGGGATTCGATTCGCCTTCCGGTCGCTCGTGTTATACTACCCACAAGAAGTGAGGCAGACCCACCGGCAGCACCCTCCTCCTTCATATACGTTCATGCGGAAATTCAAGCTTCTTTCGATATTTTCGGCGCTTCTGTTCGCATCGATTCTCGTTTCTCAGCTGGATGTGTTTTCGGGCGGGCGAATGGAGGTCATCCCGAGCAGCTTCTCCTTTTCGCCCGACTGGCTTCGAGGGCGAGACCGGCTCGCGCGCCTCGACACGCTGAAACGAGTTCTTCACCATATAAAAGAGAGCTACGTCGATCCGTCGCGGGTCAGTCCCGAGGAAATGTTCAAGAAATCCCTCGAGAGAATCTCGCAACTCGTGCCCGAAGTTCGAATCCTCAACCCGGGGCCACACAAGGCGGTTCTTCTCGTAAACAACAATCGCATGGAGTTCGATACCCAAGTCGCGACGCTCTACGCCCTTCATTCGACGATCTCGGACGCATTGATGTTCGTGCGAGAACACAAAGAAAGCGACATCACCGAGAGTGACCTCGAAATCAGCGCCATTACGGGCGCGCTTTCCACGCTCGATCCGCATTCCGTGTATTTGGGAAAAGAACTTTACGATGAAACCAAAGTCGGGACGACCGGAACATTCGGGGGTCTCGGCATCGTCATCGGCATTCGTGAGAACAAATTGACCGTGATCGCGCCCCTCGAAGATACGCCGGCTCACATCGCCGGGATCAAGGCGGGCGACACCATCACGAAGATCGGCGACGAATCGACGATCAACATGGATCTCACCGAAGCCGTCAACAAGATGCGTGGCCCCAAAGGAACGCCCATCACGATTTCCGTCCTCCGGGAGGGGTGGACATCATCGAGGGACTTCACGATCGTCCGGGACATCATCAAGATCGTGAGCGTTGAATCGCAGCTTCTTCCCGGGCAGATCGGATATGTAAAACTCAAGAGTTTTCAAGGGAACACGGCAAAAGATCTCAACAAACACTTGAAGCAGCTCACCGCCGATGCCGGAGGAACTCTCAAAGGCTTGATTCTGGACCTGCGGAATGACCCCGGCGGCCTCTTGGATCAGGCCATTGCCGTCGCAGATAAATTTCTCGGCAGCGGTACCATCGTTTCGACGGTAAAAGCCGGGAACACGATTCGCGACGAAGAAAAGGCGACGGAGCCAGGGACCGAGCCGAACTACCCGATGTCCGTGGTCGTCAACGGCGGCAGCGCCAGCGCATCGGAAATTGTCGCCGGCGCATTGAAACGCAGGGACCGCGCGATCGTTTTGGGCCAACGCACATTTGGCAAAGGAACCGTTCAATCGATCTTTGAGCTCCCCGACGACGCCGCTCTCAAACTCACCATCGGTCAATACCTGACCCCGGGCGATTTTTCGATCCAGTCGGTGGGAATTGCACCGGATGTTCGGTTTTTGGAAAGCGTCGTGGCGGAGGACCGTATGGATGTCTTTCGCGTTCGAAAGGATTACGGAGAAGTATCCTTGGAACACCATTTCGAGAATCCAAATTCGACTCCTTCCCAAAAGGAGCCACAGATCGACATTCGTTTCGTCGAAGAACGTACGGACAAGCAAGCAGCCGAGGAAGACGCCGTGCCCCTTTCCGCCCAAGCCAGCCGTGAGGACAAAGTAAAGCGAACCCTGAAGGATTTCGAGATCCGGACCGCGCTCGATCTGCTTCAGAATGCGAACAGTACCAAAAGGAAAGATTTGGTTGCCCTGGCGCAGAAACGAGCGCCCATTTGGGAAAAACCGGAACAACAGCGTTTGGTTCAGGCCCTGGCCACGCGCGGCATTGACTGGGCCGCTCCGCCGCAGGGTAAAGCGACAGGCTGCACTCCCCCCAAGGCGGCGTCCAATTTCGTTTCTCCCGCCGGCTCCGCCATCCAAGCGGGCCGGTCGATGCAGTTTCAGGTGACGATTGAAAACGCGGGACCATGTCCCCTCTACCGATTGCGGGCCGTCTCGAATTCGAAAAACTATCTCTTCTCCGAGCGCGAATTTCTCTTTGGTAAGGTGGATCCGGGCCAAAAACTGACCCGCGAGGTCAAAGTGGAAGTTCCGAAAGCGACTCCGAGCAGCCGGGCCGATATTTCGCTGAACTTCTTCGAAGCGCGGAACATTGTTCCGAAGGAGATCAACGCGATGGTCGCAATGAAGGCAGCCTCCAAACCGGAATTTGCGTTCACGTTCCAGGTAAACGATCGAGTCGGCCCCAAAGGGAACGGGAACGGTCTGATTGAAAAAGGGGAATCGATCGAGCTTGACGTGATGGTTCACAACATCGGCAAGGGTCCCACCGGCGAGGCTTTCGCTTCCGTCAAGAATATGGCGGGGAAAGACGTGTTTTTACAGCGCGGGCGCGCTCCGCTTCCGGAGCTGAAACCGGGGAACGAGAAAATGGTGTCATTTCTCTTTGAAGTTTCGCCGTCGTTCTCTGCCCACTCCTTCACGCTCGACCTTGCGGTTCTCGATGTCGCGTACCGGGTCGCGTTGACGAAAAAACTTTCATTCGATGTCGTCCCGCCGGGCGCAGTAAAGACGGAAAGACGGGAGGTGTCGGTGAAGACGGATCGTACGCCCGTATTTGCAATGCCTTCGGCCACCGCTCCCGTGGTCGGCCGCGTTTCAGCTTCAAGCATCTTTCAATCGACCGGGGAATTTAACAATTTCATGAGAGTCGATCTTCCGAAAAAACAGTCCGGCTGGATACCAAAGCCGGAAGTCGCTGTCGTATCCAAGAAACGAACCGACACGGTAAAAGCGGAAATGGAACAGACCCTGCTTCAGTCGCCAATAATTAATATCGATGCGGAACGTTTAGCCTTTGAAGTCGCCCGCGAGCGCTTTGTTCGAATGGCCGGAAACGTGAGCGACGATGAAGGAGTGAAAGACGTATACATCTTCATCAACGACAAAAAAGTCTTTTACCAAAACTATTCGAACTCCGAGGATCCCGCCTCCCGTCCGGACCAAACCCGTCCCTTTGATACCACGGTGCCGTTGGAGAGCGGTGCGAACCGGGTTGTTCTCGTGGCGCGCGATCAGCAGGACCTAGTCCAGCGGAAGGCGTTCGTGATTTATCGGGCGCAAGAAAAAGGCGAAACGAAGAAAACCCCGGCGGACGACGAGGATGCAGAAGCGTTCTTCATGGATCCCATGTTTCCTTAATTGATTCGCGTGCCAGACGAAGTTCATCGTAATCGGCGGCTGCAGTCCCCTTGACCGCGTTTGCGTCCGTCAGAAACCCAACCGCTTTTGGATTCGGAACACCGCGATCGAATAACTTCTTGTAATCTTCATAGACGTTTCGGGATTCCTCCACCCATTTTCCGGCCGGAGAGGTTCCACTTCGCACCACAATCAAAGGAAAATGCTTGGACTTCACAATTACCGTTTCGACCGGCGCCGCACAGCTCCAAACATATTTAATCACGTCGGGCAACAGCCATCGCTTGGGAAAAACGACATAAAGAGCGGCCGGACTGTCGTTTTTGTCCGGTAATCGCTCGTCCGCACCCGGGGGAAATACGTTCACGCGCCATTTCCACATCAGCCGAGGCGTCTCGGAAAGCTTCCAGCCCCCGCCGCGAAACAATTGAACCGATTCGCCGTGATCCGTCGCGGAGAGGTAGTGATTTCCGTTTTCCAGGGCGATACGATAGACCTTCTTCGGGTCTCCGTTCCGGCTGTCCCACCCTTTGGAAGGGGTTTCGTCTTCCTTGAACGACTCAAAATTTTCGAGAACCGTTGTGATCTGTTGCGCATGCGCAGAACTCGCCGCACACAACGCAACGAGCCAAACCGCGCGGATCCTCCTCGAAGGCACGAGTCCATTCTGAGGGCTTCGGACGAGTCCGACAACACTTTTGTATTGAGATCCCGAACGATTTCCGATAGTTCCGGTGCAACTTGATCAAGCCTCTCGCGAGTCTGTTCTCTTTCTTTTCGACCGATCTGGCCATCGACCTCGGTACGGCCAACACGCTCGTTTATCAGTGGGGCAAGGGAATCACGATTAATGAACCCTCCGTGGTCGCGATTCTAAACGACGGCTCCGGCAACCGCCGTATCTTGGCGGTCGGCCATGAAGCCAAGGCGATGATCGGGAAGACTCCCGACCACATCATGGCCATCCGCCCGATCAAAGACGGCGTCATCGCGGACTTCTCGACCACGGAAGCGATGCTCAAGTACTTTATTGCAAAGGCTCACAATCGAAAGACGCTGGTTCGGCCGCGAATCATCATCTGCATTCCTTCGGGTGTGACCGAGGTCGAGCGACGCGCCGTGGAGGAATCGGCGCTTTCGGCCGGCGCGCGCGAAGTTTTCTTGGTTGAAGAACCGATCGCCGCCGCTATTGGAGCCGACATGCCGATCGTGGATCCATCCGGGAACATGGTGGTGGATATCGGCGGGGGCACGACCGAGGTGGCCGTCATTTCACTCGGCGGCATCGTCATTTCCAAATCGGTCCGGATCGCCGGGGACAAAATGGACGAAGCGGTGATCAACTATCTTAAAAAGAAATACTCTCTCTTGATCGGCGAAACGATGGCCGAGCAGATTAAAATCAAAATCGGAGACGCCTACCCCGTCGACCAACCGATCTCCATGGAAGTCAAGGGACGAGACCTGGTGCGAGGTGTG
>DATDPG010000175.1 GCA_035292885.1 Bdellovibrionota bacterium
GACTTCCCGTTCGTCGGATCCGACCTCGAAATCGTCGTGACCGATCCCCACCGTCCGAACCACGAACTTCTGTATCATCCGGGCGAGACGAATTTTCTCCGAGGTGAAGTGGTGATCATCACGAAAATGGATTCGGCGGAGCCGGAGAAACTCAAAATCCTCGAAGGGAACATTTCAACGTTCAATCCCAAGGCTAAAGTCATTCGGGCAAATCTGAAAGTCGGCGTGGAAGATTCAGCGAAAATCAAGGGCAAAAAGGTATTGGTGGTCGAAGATGGGCCCACGCTGACGCACGGGGAGATGTCTTTCGGTGCAGGGGTTCTTGCGGCGAAGCGCTTCGGCGCTTCGGAGCAGATCGATCCTCGCCCCTATGCCGTCGGAAGGATCGCCGACACGTTCCGCAAATATCCGTCGGTCCGAGGCCTTCTCCCGGCCATGGGGTACGGCGGCCAACAGGTGAAGGACTTGGAAATCACGATCAACACTACACCGTGCGACACGGTTTTAATCGCCACGCCGATCGATCTGCGCCGAGTCTGTAATATTCAGCACGATACCTGTCGCGTGACGTACGACCTGGAAGAAATCGGTCGTCCGACGGTGGAAGAAATTCTGCAACACCTGGGAAAGAAGAATTGAATTCAAACGGCGTAATCCGTAGTCCGCTCGATCTCGGTCGTCGCTCTGCGGCGGATTTTGCGCCACGTCCCGAACCTACGGAATGCCTCCTTTGTATGCCGACCTATTTCGACGTTGTGGATGTGAAGAATCCCCACATGAAAGGGAACATCGGCAAGGTCGAGAAGGAGAGGGCTCAACTGCAGTGGCAGTCTGTTCGCGAGGCGGTGGTGAAGACGGGCACGATGATCCGTTTAATGGAGCCGGTGAAGGGACTGGAGGACATGGTCTTTTGCGCAAACCCGATGCTGCCGGGCTTGGGAGCGAACGGCGAGAAAATTTGTCTCCTCTCCAACATGACCCATCCGTCGCGGAAAAAGGAGGTGCCGGCATATGAGAAATGGTTTGCGGCGCGCGGGTACAACGTCCTCCGACTTTCGAATTCAGATTGGCGGTTTGAAGGACAGGGGGACGCGCTCTGGCATCCCGGGCGACGCCTTCTTTGGGGCGGCTACGGCTTTCGGACGGTTCCAGAAGCGTACGCGGAAATTGCAAAGATCTTTTCGACTCCCGTCGTATTGCTCAAGCTGGAGAATGAAGATTTTTATCACTTGGACACCTGTCTCAGTCCTCTATCCGAAAGCGAAGCCCTTTATTATCCCGGAGCGTTTAACGAAGACGGTCGCGCGCTTATCCGTGCATTATTCTCCGATGCGATCGAGGTTCCCGAGAATGAGGCTCGAAAAGGATTCGCCTGCAACGGTTTTGTTCTCGGCAAGAACGTATTGATTCAAAAAGGGAACAAGAAGACCTGTCAGGCTCTTCGAAAAAGAAACTACGTACCGGTCGAGATCGATACATCCGAGTACATCAAATCCGGGGGGAGTGTCTTCTGCATGAAAATGATGGTGTATCCGTAAGACCGCCAACGCTCTGCCGAGTATCCGCAATTTTTGTCGAAAACGCCCGTAACAAAAGGTTACATATGCCGAATAATATTCGAATACGCCACCTCGTTAACTGGAAATTAAATTGGCACATCAGTTGCTCCTTGGGGGTACACAATGCGGGTAGGATCTCGGCTGTCGCTACTCTGGTTTTCTGTGTGCCTGTTCACGGCTTTAGGCGTGGGTTGCACGGAACAAAAGGATCAGAATCGCTTCAATTCACAGGGAAAGCGTTTTTGCGAAGACTGCAACGGTGGTCCCTTACCCACCGCAACTCCGACGCCAACACCCACGCCCACCCCCATCCCGAACTCCACCGGCTATGGTTTCATGGGGACGTTTCCCGCCTCCACGTTCATGGCGGGACAGGGGGTTTATTGTCCGCTAAAGCTGAGCACGCTTTTTCAGGCGAATGTCCCGATCGAGTCGATCACCGCCAACAACGGAAGAAAGAAGGGCTATTTCACGTTCGGTCAGGCGATCGCGGGGATTGGATCGGGCTACCGCATTTACGACATTCGTAATATCGGCTCGTTCTCGCCTTCCACCGTATTCACCGTCGACCAACCGGTTTCCGGCTCGACGACGAAATTCTACGTCAACGAAACGGTGAGCCAGAGTTTCACCGGCGGTGCCGAAAGCAAAGCGAACGTCGACTCCAAGTGGGAAGGGCTGTATATGTCCTGTTCCGTCAACGGCATTGATCCGCTCGATGCGTACGGAGAGAATTTTCCTCCCGCGACGGAGCCGGGGGTGACGCTCAAAATCGATCTCATCGCCGACGCTTCCCACGCCGCCTGCAATCTTTTTGAGCTGGACGGCCGTTTCTATCTCTACATCGATTCCACGTTCTCGAACTGGCGGGTCCCCGCGTACAAACAGAATTGGGAGGCTGGGAATCTCCGCGTCGATCCGGAGAGCGGCCAAGTGAATCTCTCCGATGGCGGGTGTAGCGGCGACATCGCCGGCCGGACAATGAGCGTATCGATCGGAAGTTCGGTTCGACCGTTCTCCGCGCCGGAAATGGGCGCCACGTATGACTCCCGGGAAATCCCCTCGATCGCCCCGCGCATCGACCATGTTTGCGTGACCCAACGCGCCGATTGGGACGCCGGCCTCATGGATTCCGACTGCATCGGACGCGGAACGAACGGCAGCGGCCTCAATGGAGATATGAAGGCCCGAACCGGCGACGTCATTTCGATCTTCGGCGCCAATTTCCAGCGTACGAACCGCGCCCCCCTATGTCTGGCCACCGAGCCCGCGAACTGCGCCCGAACGCGCTATCCGTTGGAAGCCAAACTCTCCGTGGGCGGCGTCGACGTCGCTCGTTACATGGGGAACGCGTTCGCGTTTGTGAACACGGCCGATCCCAACGA
>DATDPG010000176.1 GCA_035292885.1 Bdellovibrionota bacterium
GTTGACTTTCCGGTATCGGCCGTCGGTACCGATATGCGCAAGTCCGACCGCCGCCTGTTCAAACGTGGCCCGGAACTGTTCTTCGGTCTCTTGGAGGCGCTCGTTAATCAGCGCCCGGTATTTCCGTTCGCTCTCTTTGAGAGCTTCTTCGGCCTTTTTCCGTTCCGATCGTTCCACAGCCATGGCGACGCAGTCTCCTATCGACGCCGCAAAGGTCTGTTCCTCCGTGGTCCAGGTGCGTTTGGATCCGACATGCTCGTGGCAGACGACGCCGATGGCGTGACCCCCCAAATTGATCGGCGCGTCCAGCATCGATGTGATCCCCAAAGGGGTGAGGTAGGTTTTTGAAAACTCGCTCGTCCGTTCATCGTGGTGGGCGTCGTGAGCCGCAATCGTCCGATTTCGCTCGAGTGCTTTGAAATAAGAAGGGAAATTCTTGGCGGCGAGGAGATGGCCGCTCGAATGCTTTTTAAGAGATCGCTCGTACAGATTCACGCACTCGATTTTTGAAGCGTGGTTTCGGTAAAGCCATACCCCCACGCGCTCAACGGCCAATCCATCCGCCGCTGCCTTCGTAATCGCTCGGAAAGCTGGCTCAAGGTTCCCGTCGGTGATGGCGGGATGTTTCGCCAGAGCGAGAAGGGCCGCCTGGTGACGGAGCACGGCGTGAGTCCAGCCGGTACCGCCTTCGTTTCGTGGTTTAAGGGTTTTCTTCGGACTCTTCGGGGAAAGCGATCTTTTTAAGGCGCCGACCCTTCTCGTCTTGCGCGCTGCGGCTATGGCGGCTCGCTCGAGAGACATGCTGATTCGGCTTATACGCGGCCCACCGGGGCGGGTAAAGCCCTATCCCGCTGTCGAAAAAGGCTTATTTGCTTCGTTGCCTTTGAGTTTGCTCGGTTCTGATGATTGAGCGCCGCGGTTAGCCCAACGCGGTCAATCCGGGTAAAGTAAGGCGCCAATGAAGGGAAAGACGATTCTTATCACGGGCGGCGCCGGGTTCATCGGAACCCACCTTTCGGCCCTCCTTTACCGTGACAACCGCGTACGGATTCTGGATAATTTTTTCCGCGACGCCATCTCCAATACTGAACTTTCAAAACAGCCAAACATCGAAATCCGAAAAGGTGATGTGTGCGATCGCGCGACGGTCGAGAGCGCCATGGACGGTGTGACTCACATCGTGCATTTGGCGTCCATCGCCGGTGTCGACACCGTTCTCAAGCAGCCGGCCCGGACGATGGAGACGGCGATTTTAGGGACCTACAATGTTTTGGAGGAGGCGCGGGCGCGCAAGAAGGCGATCGAACGCCTGATCGACTTTTCCACGAGTGAAGTTTTCGGCGTCTACGCCTATAAAGTGGGAGAGGGGAACGTCACGAGCCTGGGGGCGGTGGGGGAGGCGCGATGGACCTACGCCGTGAGCAAGCTGGCGACGGAACATCTGGCGCACAATTATTGGAAGGATTACGGAACTCCGACCTGTTCGATCCGGCCGTTCAATATTTTCGGCCCGAACCAGATCGGGCTGGGGGCGGTTCATGAATTCGTCGTGCGCGCCATACGGAACGAAGAGTTAACCGTCCACAACGACGGCGATCAGATCCGGTCCTGGTGTTACGTGGACGACATCCTCCAGGGAATTTTGCTCTGCTTGACCCGAAAAGAGGCCGTCGGCGAGGCGTTCAACATCGGAAACCCGAAAAACACGCTTACGATTTATCATTTGGCGAAAGAAGTGATTCGAGCGGCGAAGTCGTCGTCGAAAATCGTTCAAAAGAAATGGACGGAGGCGGATGTCGAACTTCGAATTCCCAATATTTCGAAGGCTCGGCAGCTCTTGGGATATGAACCCGAATTCGACATGGAGAGTGGCCTTGCGCGTACGATCGACTGGTATCGCAGTCATATGTAGCTTCGTTTCGGGAATTGCCGGGGCATGGGCGGCGGAAGAGTCTCCCGCCATTCCCAGCGCGGGCGAAGCCCAGGTTTCTTCCAAGGATCTTGCGAAAGCCAAAGGGAATGCCTTGGATGCGGCGATGTTGGGGGCGGTGGAATCAGCGGCTTCCAAGTTGCTCCCCTCCGTCCTCTTCGGTCTCAATCGGGATCTCATCTCGTACAAGGCGGCGCAAAACCTCCGGACGTTCGTAAAGGACTACAAGCTTCAACGAGAGCAGGTGAAGGACAATGTGCTTCGAGTGGAAGCGCTGGTGGTTCCTCGGACGGAAAAAATTCAGGAAGAGTTGGAACGGTGGGGGATCCTTTTTGCTTCGCAAAGGCGACCGACGATCTATTTGTCACCTTTCGAAGAGCGAGGCGTAAAGGGGCCGGCCGGCCCGCGGAGCTATTCGGCCATCTGGACCGAACGATTGCTTCGGAGGCTGAGGGGGCTCGGTTATACCGTGGAGAAAAAGGGTCCCTCGCCACAGTCTCGATCCGGCGCCGGTAAAACTTCAAAAACGGATTCCGCGATACTCATCCGCGGGACCTTCGCGTTACGCGGAAACGAAGCGATCTCAGGCGATCTTCAAGCCGTACTCGAGCCGGTGACGATGGAACTAGCCAACGTTCGAGGGAATTTTTCCCTTAAGGACGGCCCCGAATTGGCCGCCGGGCTTTTGGTTCTATCTTTATTGGAGAAGATGATTCCGGCGTGGCTCAAGCAGATGGGGGAAGGGCGCGTGTATGAAGTGACGGTTCAGGGATTGTCTTCGTTTCGACCCTATAAGGAATTGCGCGATTTTCTGACTTCCGGCAGGGAAGGGATCTCCTCCGCCCAGGAATCGGCGTATTCCCCGGGGCGTGTCACGTTTACGGTGACGTTTGAAGGGACCGGCGCGGAATTGGCCCGAGTGCTCGGCAAGCCGTCTTTTGCCGGCACGCGATTGGCCGTCTCCAACATTTCGCAGCGATCGGTGTGGTTCGAAGCCAAATGAAGCCGTTCCGATGGATTCCCAACAGTCTTACGGTCGT
Organism: Bdellovibrionota bacterium; assembly: GCA_035292885.1. Taxonomy (NCBI): domain Bacteria; kingdom Pseudomonadati; phylum Bdellovibrionota; species Bdellovibrionota bacterium. Next base: position 2,971 of record DATDPG010000176.1, read on the forward strand.
ACGAATGATATTGACGGTTCCCCTTGTTTACACTCTGTGGCGAGGGCAAGTCGCTTTGGCGTTATCGATTCTCGTGTGCGCAGGAATTACGGACTTGTTGGATGGTTTTTTGGCGCGCGAATTCGGATGGACGACCACGCTGGGAGCTTGGCTCGATCCAGTTGCGGATAAGCTCCTGATTACGTCCTGCTTGATCGCGCTGACCTGGACCGGCCAACTTCCGGTCTGGTTTTGCGTCATCACGATTGCCCGCGATCTTCAGCTGGTCGGCGGCGTTATTCTTCTGCACGCGCGCGGCGTGGAGGTGAGAATTCGCCCTCACCTGAGCGGAAAACTGGCCACGGTCGGGCAGAACATAGCCCTCCTGCTGGCCCTTCTCCAACAAACTTCGCTGCGCGTACAAGCGGCCCTCAGTTATTCAGTCCTATTTTCAGCGGTCCTGACGATCGTATCCGCAGTTGTTTACGTACGTGTGCTTTTGCACATCTTTCGTAAACAGAGCCAGGTCGCTCTGAGACGGACGACTAGTCTTTAAGATGTCGACTGACCAACTTGGTCATTTCGAACATCGTAACTTTGCGCTTGCCACCGAACACTTTCTTTAGCTTTTCGTCGGCGTTGATCATCGTTCGCTTCACTCGGTCCTGAAGCTTGTTGCGTTTGATGTAGCGCCAAATCCTTTTGGTCACTTCTGTGCGGGGCATCTTTTTGGAACCGATCACCGCCGCCAAAGATGCGCTCGGCATCATCGGCTTCATGAATGCTTTGTTCGGTTTTCGCTTGGCCCTGGCACTGCGTTTTTTGGAAGTCCTTTTTTTACGTTTCGCCATTCTGTCTCCTTTACGAGAGGGAATTGTTGATGCTGGATTGTAACGCATTTTTTAAGAAGGGTAGACCAGTTTCTACCGTCGGAGAAAAATTTCCATTTTGTCCGGTTGAGCTTTCACGTCATACCGGGGGAAAACCACCGGATATAAATCCAAGATGACTTGCGTCCCCCTGGCCCCTTTGTCGGTTTTCACTCGAAAGAGCGGGTTCTTGCTGACCGTGATCACGTTGTCCACGCTGAAGGAGCGAATCTCGGGGAAATCGACAATCAGTCTTCTCGGGTTCATCGCCCTGGAAATCTCATAGCGATCGAGTTTAGCGGTGCCCTGGATCGTAACCTTCACGAAGGCTCCGCCGTCCTCTGTTTGAATTTCTTGAATTTTCGCAGCGACTGAGGGCGGTGCGGTTGTTGTCACAGGGGTGCCTCGGGGCGGAGAACTCTCCAGTCTTGGCTTTTTGCGATGTTCGGCGGCAGCTGGGGACGGCGCTGCAGTGGGAGACGCCGAAACCGGGGACTCGTTCTGAGCGATTCCCGCAAGGGGAGAGGGGATATTGTTTTGAGGGGACGGCTCTTTGTTTCCGCCAACGCGTATCGAGACCTTCTGCGGAAGCGATTTTAGGAAACCTCGAAAAACGTACGCGGCGCCAATCAAGAGAAAGAGCATCAAGAAGACCAGGAATCGGCGCCGACGCTTTGGTTTTTCCCTCTGACGGAGATACTTCTGAAAATCCTCGGGGGCGTTGATCCGCGTTTTGCCGTCCAGCCCCAGGCGAGCCGCCTGCATGGCTTCTTCGTCCCATGTGGAAGGGAGACCCTTCGGAGATTCTCTTGACGGGGCGGCCAGCTTTGCATCGAACTTCTTCGCCGACACCATCATCGTTCGCTCGGAGGAGGGGGGAGCGGAGAGTGCCGATGCTTGGCCCTTCCTGGATCGGTTCTTCGCCGTATTGAGATGCACCTCAATTCGCGCAACCTTCGACGGATCAGGGTTTACAAAACGGATCACCATCCCTTTTCGGCCGCCCGGTCGCTCCGCTACGGTATGGACCTCTCCTTCCAGTTCGACCGATTTTTCACCCTCTTCGATTTGAATGGAGAGATGTACGGGCGTGCCGGGGGAGAGTGTTCGAGCGGATTCGACTCGAAGTCCGGTGAGATTCATTTTTGTGACCAACAGGAAGTAATCCTGGCCACCCTTCAAATCGGTAAGTTTAACTCTTGGATTCAATGCACTCCCTAGTATCCGCGGCGGCTGACCCTAACATGTCAGAATCGCTTAGAAAAGTTAGGTCTCGTAGGTTTACTTTGCCTCGGCGAATTGCTAACATCTTTACCAATGTTCGGTTTGGGCTCCACAGAACTCTTCATCATTTTGGCTATTGTTCTCGTCCTTTTCGGCGGCGGTAAGCTTCCGCAGGTTGGGAGTGCTTTAGGTAAGGGGATCCGCAATTTCCGAAAGGCGTTCGGCGGGGACGACGAAGAGCCCTCAGACAAATCCAAGAGCGAAAACAAGAGCCAAAAGGATTAGAACCGGTCTCATAAATGTTTTCTGCTGCGACCGGCTGCAAAGCCCGTGCTCTTTGTTCTCGGGTCAAAATGTCCTCAACGTACCTATTCAAGTACGCTTCCGGGCATTTTGACCCTGCGGCCTCGATCACGGGCTT
>DATDPG010000177.1 GCA_035292885.1 Bdellovibrionota bacterium
AAGCCACAAATTGATTATGTGTGTGTGACGGAACGGCAAGATTGGGACTCGGGAGGGTTCAACGACAAGGAATGCAGCCCCAACGGTTCGAAGGGCAACGGTACGCAAGGCGATATCCGCGCGAGAACGGGGGACATTCTCACAATCGTCGGCCGGAACTTCCAACGATCGAACGAGGCTCCCGTGTGTCTGTCCGCGACGGACTGCAGCCCGCGGAAAAGGATCCCGTTGGACGTCGAAGTGGTCGTGGGCGGGGTTCATGTGGCCGACGGAGTGGCCAGCAAGTTCGCCTTGGTCAACGGTTTAAAAAGCGATCTTCGAAACGGCGAGTGCACGAACGATAACGAAGCCGGCGGTGGAATTTGCCAGCGGATACATGTCGTTGTTCCGAAAATCCCCGCTCAGAAAATTCCTCTCTTTGTCGGCGCCGCGGTTCAGAACAAAACACTCGATCGTGACGAATATGGCGGGCAGCCCGCGTTGGGCGTTTCCGGCGACCCGGGCGACCGGAAAATCAAGTACTACGGCGGTGTGGGCCCGACCGATCCTGTCGACACGACCCCTCCACCTCCCGTTCGCATCGTTCAGGCCCTTGCAGGCGGGACCGACTCGATTGAGGTGTCCTTTGAAGAAGTTGGGGATGATCCGGCGGGTCTCCCCAATGCGGGGCTGCCCGTGCGCAATTACGTTCTCAAACGCGCATCGTCTCCCATCTCGTCCGAAACGGACTTTTCGAATTCGTTCGCCTTTCAGCCCGATCCGGCCGGGCATGATCCAAGCGTCGGCGACGCTTTCGGGCATCTCCCTCCCTGGCAGACGCTTTCGTTTACGGGGCTGGCTCCGAGGTCCACGTATTGTTTTTCGGCCAAGGCGGTCGATCGATCCGGCAATATTTCGTTGCTGCGTGTTCCCGCGGGGGACGGAGGACCCGACGGCGTTTTTTGTGCGACCACGGACGACATTCCTCGTCCCAACACGCCTCCCTGTCCGATCGTTCTCGCCGCCGAAAAGGGGGACGATCCGACGCACCAGATCCGCCTGAACTGGGTCGAAGTGCGTGAAAACGGTTGGGATGTCACCAGCCGTTCGTGCGTGAATCCGGATGGCGGTCCGGTCGCGGAACTCGTTCTTAAATACAAGGAAGGTCCGGTAGATTTTCCGAGCGACCAATTCGGCGACAAGATCGACAATCCTCTCGGCCTCATCCTTCACGATCAGGAGGACGATGGAACAGTCCCGCTGTACTCCCGTCCCCCCGGCGACAATCATTCCGTCCAAGTGTCCGGCCTCCAATCGGGCAGCAGCTATATCTTCGCGATTCGGAGCAAAGATGCCGAAGGGCTCCCGTCCGAAGTGTCGGGTCACGTGGCGTATGCCACCGATCCGATTGTCACCCCCACACCCGTCGGGAATAGCGAGTTCGTTGATCTTTCCTCCAACCTTCCTCGTACGACGAACGTTGAAAACAGCTTGCACATTCTTCCGAGTGTCTGGGATGGCCAGCCTTGGGTTCTTTTGGCCGATCCTTCGGCCGGGATTCAAATCTTCAAGGTCGCCGATGACGATAACGTGAGCTGCAAGAAGCAGGACGGGACTTTCGACACAGCGTGCATATTCACGCCCGACGATTTTCCGAAGGATACGCAGACGCCTCCACGGTGGGTGGGGGACCTCCAGCGCGATTTCCTCGATCGCGATCGGCATGTCCTGCGCACCGGCGCCGGATTCGACTGCGACGGCCTGGATGCCGTCCAGCAGATCCCTTCGAATGTCGACTGGACGAAGGTGGATACGTTTACAAGATGCAATCTCCCGCGGCATCCGGTCTACGGGGCCGATCTGAACAAGGCGAGCATGGTGGCCGTGGGCGATGTCAACGGCGACGAACATGAGGATCTCGTCATCGCCAACCATTCGGCCAACCAGGTGCCCGACGCGGCCTTCATCAACTCCGGGTACGACCTATGCAATAGGCCGGGACGAACCGACGTGGCCGACGGAATCCCATGTTTTTTGAGTCCCGTGACCCTTCCGTCGCAGCTGGCCGGAGACAAACGCCCCTCCAGCCGCGTTCGTCTGTACGATGCCGTGGAGGGTGACGGCGGCGCCGACCTGATCTTTGTTCTGACGGGGCAGATGGAAATCGGCGGATTGAGCGTTTACGAGAACCGATGCAAGAATCGACCTCTCCAAAACTGTCAATCGAACGACTTTGTCTTGCGAACCGATCTGATCGACGTGGGAGGCGACGAACGTCTGTTGCCGGTCTATTGCGAGGACGTGGCGTTTGTCGACCTGGATGGGGACGAGTCCCGCGACCGAGACATGATCTGCGTTCGTTCCGAAAGTTTCACGACACCGGACAATCATGGCGTGAACCTGACGTTCGAGGCCATTAGCCCCTCGGAGAGTCCGGATGGCCTTCCCCATTTCCGTCTGAATCGAAACCTTCTTTCCGCCGCCACGGCGAACAACTGCAATCACTCCTTCGGTGAATCGGCAAAAGGGACTAACGGACAAGACTATCTGGCCATCGGCTATCGAAAGCTGGGCGGAAGCGCAGCGGGTCAAGGGACTTCGTGCAGAACGCGGCTCTTCGCCGGAGACGGAGGTGGTTTAGCGGAAGCCTTGCTTCCGGGGATGAGCAATCAGGACAACTGTCACAACGGCGCTCTGGCGGATACCCGCGGCCTGGGCCGAATGGACTTCGCGGCGGCCTGCGGCCAGCTTGAAGATCTCTCCTCGGACTTCGGCGGCAATCCGGAATTTCGTGGGATGAAGATCTTGCTGAATGGTGGGGTCAACTTGGGCGTCGACGGCTTCGATCTCGGAATGAATGTGTTCGAGGATTTTGAAGCAGCGGGCTTGAGGCTGTTCCGGTCCGCCGTGGATAGCGCCGGTCGGCCGACGCTTCTACCCGGCCCGCCGAGGATCTTCCAAGACGTGGACGATCCCGGTGCGGCGACGGCCGTTGGAATTGGGGATCTCAACCGGGACGGCGTGCCCGACATTTATTTCGGTAATGGCGCCACGTCCGTGGGCGGTTCGGCGCTCGACCGCGTGTTCCGGCAAATGAAACGTTGATCGTAACCTCGTCCGGGCGCGCGCGATGAATTTCCCGCGGCTACGGTTTCCTGCACTCCATATAAAGAGTGTCTTTCGAACCACTCGGAGGAGTCCACCACCCCTCGTCTTTCGTTGAGATTTCGGTGAATCGATGCTCGTAGCGAAGGATGCGGACGACCTGGGGCGTGGAATACGGAAACGGGTTTTCTTGAAGAAGATCCAGGACCGGCGCGGACCCCTCCAAAAGGCGATGGCAGAAACGCGAAACCCATTCGGTTTTCGAGGCCGGACTTCCCGCAGCGTAAGCCATTTGCCAATCGAGCCGAGGGTGGTGAGACGCAAGAATCGGAGACAAACGTTTTGGACTTTCGGGCTTCCAATGAAATTCGTACGGCCGCCAATTTTCGCCGTCCGGGCTCCCTTCCACCCTCAGTTCCGGCCGGAATTCTTCTTGGGTGAATTCGAACGCATAGCGGTCCACAACACCAAAGGAAGAGAAAATTGCTAGAAGTGAGTTCAAGTTGGTAAACCTCGCCGCGCTCGGGAAGAAACTTTGGCCAAAATGGAGTCCGGTAAGCGCTAGGAGAATGGACAAGACCGTCCGGCGCGTTACGACAGAAAAGCCCCTGTATTTATTTCCCGCTAATTGCTCAATTCGCTCTCTTGCGAGCGGAAGGAGTTCAATCCAGAAGGCATCATCCAGAAGGAATAGGCATAAGGCCATGACCGTAAGGCTGAAATGTGTGTAATTTCCCGCTAAAAAGGGAATCAATTCGAACAGAACGAAGACCAGGGCGGCTCGGTGCCGGTGTTGGCGGGGCGCGATGATCAATACGGAACAGACGATGCGTACGGCCAGCCAAAGCGACGCGTAGATCCAGTGAAAAGGAGCCGGCAATTGATGCAAGTACCATGAGGGCCACGAAGGGAGCGATTGGTTTTGATAAAAGAGCGCGCTGAAAGACAGGGCGCCGGCGTAATGCGTTGCATCGGCACAATCGTAGATTGCCGATTGAACGTGAATCCGGAAGAGCAGCCACCAAAGAAGATATCGGACCATTTTCGGTGGGCTGGGCGTTCTGCGAAACGGCATCCACAATCGAAACGAAGTCAAGAACATGGCCAGGAATCCCGCTTCCAGCAAAAGTCGATCGCCGATAAAGGAGAAAAATTCCCCTCCGACGCTGGCACAAGAAAGAAAACAGACGTAAAGCGCAATCAGGGCGGCGCCGGCGAAAATGCCGACAAAAAGAAGAATGGAAGCCAAAACGCCGAGGCAGCAAACCCCGAGCATCAGAAAATCCGGCGTGCCGTACCAAAAGAGCGTAGGATACCGAAGCATGGCGACGGCGGCATGTTCCTTAATTGCCAACGTAATGACCTCCCCAGCGGGAGCAATCCCTTGGTTTCCGATCAGCCCGATCACCTGTGTCGACAGCGAAATAAATTGAAAGAGATAAATCAGCGCGAGAACACGGAGAAATAGCCACGTCGAAACGGCATATTTATTTTTTTCGTCGCCCGGGAACCAATCCCGGCTGAGCGTGAGCGTGAGCCACGTGACGAAGCCAGGCGACGATTTCTTGCTCACCCACGATAGTGTACGCTCCATGGTTCACAAGCTCCAAAGGTGGGGATAGAATCACGTCGTCAAATCTTTCCAGGAAAACGAGGAACTCAAATGCTTAAAAATCACGGAAAACTTGTTTGCTTTCTAACGGCTGGCTCGGGTGTCCTGTTGTCAATCGCTCTTTTCACGTTGGGTTGTTCGAGAACGGAGAAAACGCCCGGGGGCCAAGGTGCCGCCGAAACTCCCGCGGCTGTGTCGGCGGAAGGCGTTCCCGAGAAGGGAACGACGACTTCTCCTCAAGAAATATTCACCGGGGAGAGTGCGAAAGTTCTCAAGGTCGTGCAAGCGGACACCTTGAAGATTTCGATGGGAAAAAAGAAGTATGACGTCAAGCTCTACGGCGTCGTTTTGCCGGGTAAGAAACCTGCGGTTATGGCGAAGGCCAAGAAGTTCGCCGCGGATCTCGTACTAGGGAAAGAAGTGCTGGTGGACGCGAAGGGGAAGGACCGCAAAGGGCGAATCTTCGCCATGGTGAGCCTGCCTCCCGGACCCAACTTGAACCATGAGCTTGTGAGAGAGGGATACGCTCAATGGAACCAAAAGCATGCGAAGGACATATACGCCAAGGATCTCCAGGACCAAGCCAAGATGGCCAAGAAGGGCATGTGGGCCGAGCCGAAAAAGAAGCGTGGCTGAGGTGAGCCCGCAGACAAACGGGCGACATTCTTGGATGGCACGAGCGCCGTTGTAACTTGACCGGTTATGGCGGGAGGAGGCTTGGGGGAGTTCGTTTACGATTGGGTTCGGAAGATCCCGAGCGGGCGTGTAATGACCTATGGGCAGATATCCGCGCTTCTTAAAGGCCGCCTTTCGGCGCGCGCCGTAGGCTGGATGATGCATTCAAGCCCCAAGGGCGTCCCTTGGCATCGGGTGGTGAACGCCTCCGGCGGTTGCTCCACAGACAGACTCTCTAGTCTTCCGGCGGGGTTTCAGCGGCACCTTTTGGAAAAGGAGAAGGTGAAATTCCGGACCAACGGCACGATGAATCTGAACCGATACCGCTGGATCCCGACTGTTTTACTCTTGTTTTTGTAATCGGACCTTCGCGTGGGGATCTCCACTAACGTACCTATTCAAGTACGCTTCGGGGCATTTTGACCCTGCGGCCTCGATCACGGGCTTTTCGCTCGGTCTCGCGAGGAATCCATTTATGAGACCGGTTCTAGTCAGCTCTTGTGAGTACGAGTACCGGGGAGTTATAGAGTCTCACCGTCAAATCGGTGACCGGCAGTTCGCTTGTGAGAAGCCCGACCCGCTCTCCACCCAAAAACACCTGTCCCCCCCCTTGATTTTGCACGGCCCATACGAGAATTGCGAAATAGCGATAATCGGATAATTCCTTTACGTTTTCAGCATAAATTGTGAAGGGGAAGGGGAACCCGGAGGTGATGGGATAAACCTGAAAGTACGTCTGTTTGTGTTCAGTGATAATGTCATCGTTGTAACCAAAGACCTTGAGTTCTAGAAGAGTGGCATCGCCTACTTCAGCGTTCTCATCGACGACAATTTGCCCTGAGATTTCCGGCTCTTTGTTGCAAGATATAATCGTCGTGGTCAACGTCATCAGAAGTACAAATAAAGCTTGCCGTAAAACGACGGGATGGGCGAAGGCGACTCTCATGCTTTAAATATAGCTCAGCGTGAAAAATTCACAATGCTGTAGGAGAAACGACCCATTCGGCAGCGGAAAAATTCGGTGCTTGTATTCCGGAGTAACATTACGGCAATCAAGCCGCTCGCTCGCGCACCGAACGGCACCTGCGGTTGTGTTGAGAAGCCGGAAGAAAAGGTTGTGGCAGATGCGAGATCGGCGATCGGTGAGTCGACCAAAAAATCCTGATTAAACCGGCAGTTCTTAAAGCGGCGACTGCAAACGGTGACGATGTTGTCGAGATCGCCGCGACCACAATTCGCGTAGATAGCCTAGGAATCCGACCAAAAAAAGTATGATGAGGCTGAACCCGCTCTTCCCGTCTATCCGGCCGCAGCCCGCCGCTTTGCTGTTGACACCGACGTTCTGTTGGGTGTCCTGTTCGATGATAATCGCCGCAGGATTGCTCGCGGACAAGAGCACGACATTCCCGGAAGGATCCAGCTTAAGGCTGAACTCCACGCTCTCCGAGCCCGACTCGATCTTCGCAAACAGCGGAGATGTGCTCGTGATCCCGTAGGCTGCAGACAGGCTATCCCTGATTGTGTCTGTGCCGTTGAACTGAAACGTCGATATAAGCGTGCGATCTTCAAGGTCATCCACATCGTCATCATTGTTGTCGTCTTGATCCTCCACTTCGATGTCGAGGTCGGCTCGCATTTGATCCTTCTTATAGACCTTGATCCTCACAACGAATTTGCCGATGACTTTGATCTCAAGACAGCTGTGGGCCTCCAGGCCCAACGTATCCGTGGCCACGGCGCACGCCAGGTATTTTCCGTAGAGGGACCGAGAGGTGCGCGGATAGGTATGGCTGATGTCGGGAGCGCAAGACACAGGACTTGATCCGTCATCGAAATCGACCATGCACGTCGCGAGGTTGCCGTCCGGATCGGACGCCGAAGCTTGGAATATCACTCCCCTTACGGTCTCCGCTCGGCGGGCGGAAAAATACGCCACCGGGGGCCTATTGCCATCGAGGGATGCGACGCTGATGGCTTGCGGAACGCTGGTGGAACCGCCGAAGCCGTCGCTAGCTTCGAAGCGCGCCGTGTATGAGCCCGCAGCCTCATAAATGTGATTGCTCGGACAGACGTTCGCGTGGCCGGAACCATCGCCAAAATCGATATCCAAAAACACGGGATCGCCGTCCGGATCGGTGATCGAGCAGGAAAATGAAACGGAAAGAGGCGCGTAGCCGCTGGACGGATCGGCCGCCATGGAAATAACCGGAGATCGGTTCAGTTCGTCAGTCTGTCCGTTGCAGTTGTTGTCTTTGTGGTCGTTGATTTCCGCCGCCCCCGGATAAACGGTCAAGTCGTCGTTGTTGCAATCGATTTCCGCGTTGACGCATCCCGCATTGATCGGGGAACCGAACCCGTCTCCGTCCAGATCCGCGCAGACCGCAAACTCGTCTGGGCCGATATCTATCCCGGATCCCATCGGACGCGGTTCCTCATCGATGTCGTCAGCCGGCATTAGCCCCGCATCGCCATTGTCGATGGCTACGCTGCCCGCTTGAAGATGGAAATCCAATAACGCAGGGTCGGTGAAAAGGGGGTTTTGAATGAACAAATTCCGATTGTCGACTATGCCGCTGCCGAGGACGCCCACATTATTGTTCCCGTTCCCAAATGAAACGTTGTTTCGAAACATGACGGTATTCGAGCCCGAGTAATAAAGAGCGAATCCGTAGCCCGTATTATTTACGGCGATATTATTAAAGACCCGTACTCGCTGACTGTCCGAACCCACAAGAAACCCCTCGTACCTTCGCGTACCATAGGCAACGTTATTGTAGACCTGGCAATCGTCGCAGTCCGGATAGATGAGAAACCCATGGATCAAGCTGGCGACCGAAATATTGTTTCGTACTATGGCCCCAGGGGCCGAGACATGGAAATTTCGATCATCGGCGCTGCCGTTGCGAACCACCAAATTCTTCTCGAAAACCACGCCGGGGACTCTAGCCGTTTCATTGAGCGAGATTCCGTCTCCACAGCGTGTCATGGAACTTGGGCAGCGCGTTCCATTGTCATGCACGTAATTCCGGCGCACGTTCACGTAGCCGCTGGTCGCTCTTATTCTGATGCCGGTTCCCGCCGAATCTCGTACTTCGAATCCGTCGAATATAATGTGTTGTCCTCCAATCGAGACCCCTTGCCCGCCGCTTTCACCCGCTCCGGCAGGCCCTACAATTGCGGCTGCGAGGGGAGGGTACGACTGGATCGTGATCGGAAGGCCCGCCGCTCCACTATTGGAGATTTTGAGCGTAGCCGTCGACCCCGGTGCCGGAAGATAAGTTCCACCTTCGACCAACACCGTGTCTCCCGGGCCGGCTTGGTTGACGCCGGCTTGGATCGAGCAAAACGGAGTCGCCTCGGACCCGTCCCCGTTATCCGAACAGTTCCGTCCGGACACATTGCTGACGAACCACGTAGAAGCGAACGCTACTGTGGAATTGCCTAGAACCAGGCTAAGGATAATAGCCAAGCGCACAATGGCCGGGCGGTTGAGGGTTTGAATGAGCATGAATTTCCTTTTGAAGGCATAATGCGATGCATAACTCGTTCCCCTTATAGGATATATAATTTCAATGGCTTAGCTTGGAGAAGCTATGAAAGGTTTTGTAAGTTCCGCAAATTTTTCACGATTCGGCAGTCGAGACTACCGAATCTTGTAAGACAGTCAGTTCGCGCGCATCGGATCACCGGTAATCTCCCGTCAGAGAGAAGGCCGCCCAATAACTGGGGTGGGGATAGTAGTCTTTGACCAGAAGCTGGGCCTGGCGGAGCGATTCGGCTTTCGAGGCGCCGGCGTAGTTCCGATAAAAGTGTTTCACGAGGACGGCGGTCGAGACATCGCTGACGCGCCATAGACTGGAGAGAATCGAATGCGTTCCGGCATAGAGAAACGAACGGTTGAGGCCGATCAGTTCGTTCCCCCCTTCAATCTTGGCCAGCCCCGTCTGACAGGCCGACAACGTGACGAGATCCGCGTTGAGTTTGAGACCGAAAATGTCTTCGGCCCGAAGATCGCCGCCCGAATCTTTGGACGGAGCCAGCTTGATCGCCGAGAAGAGCGGGTTGACCGGGTCGAACTCCCCGTGGGAGGCGAGATGGATGACATTATACCGTCCGATGTTGGCGGCCACCCACCGTTCGGTGGCCTTCTCGCGCATGAGGACGTCGATATTGGGGAAGCTTCGTCCGATCGATCCGACCTCCTTTTCGGCGAACGGCAGGTTCAGCGCGGGATTCCCGAGATCTGGATTCCCGACGGCGAGGACACGGACGTCGTTCTTATCCACCGGTTTTTCGACTCGCGTGTAACGAAGGACGCTGGCGCTCGGCGTGTAAAAGATAGGGACCCGATCGACGACATACCGGCTCCCATCGAACAGGGACGCAAAGGCTAGATAATGAAGGCTTCCATACGGAGATATGCCGACGAACCGTTTTCCTTCCAGAGCTTTTTCAACCGGTCTCCAAAGCTGACGATAAAGTTCCTCGGACTCCTTAAGCAACGGTTTCTGCTCCTGCATCAATTTGGAATAGGCGACGATCCGTTCTTCGACCTGAAGTTTGGGCGCCGCGGTGCGGATGAGACGAAGATTGTCGCGGGTGATGACCCAGGCCAAGATCTCCTTGGGCGTTAGAAAATATTCCACCAGCGCCGTGTCCTTTCCGATGACCGAGCGAAGTTCGGACAGTGAAATCACATCGACGGAAACAAAAGCCGAAAGCTCCGGCCGGGCGGCCCGAATCTCGATCAACAGATCCTCTCGATCCTTTCGGGCGGCTTTCAGTTGCGAGCCGATCTTTTCCCGTGCGGCGTCGTCTCGAGAGGCGGCCAGAAGGTTTTCCAGGTCGGTAAGTTTTTGACGGTTCTGGCGGTCGCGTTCCACAAGTTTCCGGTCCTTCGGCTCCGAAAACGAAAGGGTCTTGTTTCCGAGGAGATCGATGAAGTTTCGCGAACGCGCCCGTTCGGCGTAACTCCAGGCCTCCTCCGTCCGCGGCGGCGATCCCTCCAGAAGCAGCAGGATCATGTCTTCATAAAGGGAGAGCTTGTCGGTGATGAATCCGTTCCGAAACTCCTCGATCTTGATCGACGCGCTCATTTTCTCGACGGCGTCGATGGCTTCTTTCAGATAAACAAACGCGCCCTCTCGGTTCTTTCGCGCCGACGTGATTCGGGAAAGCCCCTGAAGGGCGCGCCACTCGACCTCCCGCAATCCCGCCTCCCGCGAAACGTCGAGGGCCTTGCGGAAGGTTTCGTGCGCGGGATTCAATTGATTCTGCGCCAAGTACAGATCGGCGAGACTTTGCAGGGCCTTGGCCTCGTTGATCCGGGCTCCGATCGATTGCGAAAGCCGGACCGACTCGTTCAAATGGTTTGCCGCATCGGCATATCGCTTGAGAAGCGTCTCGCTGATTCCCAAATTTCGGTAGTCGTACGCTTGGCCCCAAACCGTGTTCAGCTTTTGATCGATCTGGAGTGCCTGTTGGAAGAACGCGATCGATTTATCGAGTTGGTTCATCGACCGGTAGACCAAGCCGGTATTGTTGTACGCCGAGGATTCATCCACCGGAGAGACTATTTTTCGGGCCAGCGTCAGGGCTTCTTTTTGTTCGGCGATCGATTTGTCGTTCTGATTCAGCGTCCAGTAGATCAGACCGACGGTCGAATGGCAGAGGAGGCGCAACCGGTCGTCGTTCGCCTCTTCCGCAAGAGAGAGCGCCGTCCGTTGGGCCTTGAATGCGTCGAAGTAATTCCCTTCGAACCAATAGGTGTTCGCCTGATAGAGCATCGCCTTTGAAGCGAGGGCAAGGTTCTTCCGTTTTTGCGACCGATCGAAAACCGCCTGATAAAGAGTGCGTGCCTTAGCGAAGTCGGCCCTTCTCTCCGCCACAAGTCCAATTTCGAGAAGAGCTTCGTCGCGTTGGACGAGATTCTTCTCTCGCTCAAACGCGGCGACCGCCTTTTGAAAGGCCTCCTCCGCCTTGGCGTAATCGTTAAGTCGCAAGTAATAAATTCGCCCGATTCGGCGCCACTGGTCGCCGCTGCCGCGCCCTCCCGCCTTGCCTTGGATTTCAAGCGATCGATCGAAAAAACGAAGCGCATCGGAGTAGCGGTACGCATTTTCGTAAACGATGCCGAGCGTGCTCAGACTGTCGGCGACTTTTGTCGTAGGAGCTTTCGATTTGTGAAAGAGCTTCGTCGCCTCCTCCAACGTTTGGACCGAAACTTCGTATCGCTCCACGCGGGAATAGAGAACGCCCAGAAACTGCAAAGCTTCGGCAAGCGGTAGGCCGCCTCGGGTTCGACGGGCGGCGACCAGCTTTTCGGCGAGGTCGATCGCGTGCGGCAGGTCGTCGGCCCGAAAGGCGGCACTGCTCGCCGCATCCAGGATCTGTTGTTCTTTTTCCGAAGGTGGGGCATTCGGCGCCTTCTGTGCCGCCAGCGTCGCCAGGGCCTGATCAAACGCCCGGACCGCCTCCCCGTATTTTTCCGCGCGGTAGAGAGCGGCCCCTTTGCCGACGGTTTCATCCAGGATGCCCTCCGCGATTTCCTTCCGCTCTTCCGGCGTGTAACCGAGAGCGCCGTAAACGCGCCATTGCCGTTCGCCAACGATATCGCCGAGCCGCCTCGTCGGTTGACCTGCCATTTCCGTCCAAAGTTCTCGGGGGTCGGCGGTCGTGGATTCCACAACCGCCGAAGCTCCGCCGCGACTCCACCACTCGGCGAGAAGCGGCGAGATTCCGGAAGGGGAATTCGCCGGAACCGCGGGGACAAAGATCGTGGAGACGCCGCTTCCGAGCAGAAGATGAGCCGGGATTTCCTTCTCAAATCTCGAAAGGGAAGAATCCGAAAGGAACAGTCGGCGGTTCAGCGGCGAGAAAGAAGCGGCCGTCTGGTCCGGCGTCCAAGAGGTCGGAGAGACAAAGCTGTCGGCGAGTCCGCGATGCTGTTCGAAGTCCGTTCGACGTTTCCACATAACGGCGATCTGACCGTTCGGTGAAGAGGCGGGAGCTTCACCGAAAAGATACGTTCGTTGGTTGAAAATGCTTTGATGGTTCAGGGCATAGAAAAGATGGGCGGCACTGTGAACGATCGCGCAATGAGGAGCTTTCCCGCAGACCGCGTTCGTCGTCGCGTAAAGGTCCCGGGGGGAAACCGTACCTTTTGCGCCGGCAGGTTCCAGCGCTACGCCTTCCTTTCGCACCCAGAGACGAATGGCGGAAGTTCCGGAGCGGATCTCTCGCACGAACGCCGACTCGGTTCCCAGCATTTCGATCAACTCCGCCGCCGGAATGATGCCGAAACGAAAGAGGGAACCGAGTCCCCGATCCTTTTCCTCCAGCATGGCCAGGCTTTCGAGAAAGGCTTCCCGCGGAACTTCTCCTTTTCGAACTCCGGCCAGAAGTTCCCGGACATTTTGAAGCGCTTCGTTCGTATCGAGGGAAACGGATTGTTGCGGAAGAGGAGGCTGAGTCAATGCAAGCGCGGCTCTCGATTTCCACTCCTCGGCCTCGTAGACGGACTCCGCATCGTTGGCTTCTACGGCGAGATCGATCCATCGGTCGCAAAGCGGCAAGAGGACGCCGTAAGCCGAAACATCTTCGAACGGAGGTCGTTCGGAAACGAAGCTCACGACCGGTTCCATCGCGGCACGAAAATCGGTTGAATTCTTGGGTGCGGCCATTTGCACGGCCAGAGCCCGCGCCCGAAGGGCGAGATCGTCCCGGTGAAGGCGAAGAGCTTCTTTTTCAAGTTGCGGAAGGGAATCTCCTTTTCGTCGTTCGATCCGATGTCCGGTCCATCGGACGTGTGCCAAATCCAAAGAAAGCCGGACTGCCGGCTCCTCCACGCCCTTGTAAGCTTGGCGGAGCCGCCGGACCGATTCAGTAAGCAAAACGGTTGTCTTCGCATCGACGGGCGAGAGAGGTTCGAGGATGGCGGAGGGGGATGGTTTCGGTTCGGGCGCGGCCGCTACCATCGGCTCGACGATGCCGATCCCCTCGAGCGCCAATTCCGCGCGAAGCGTGGCGAGCGAAGCGTCTTTGGATTCAGCCACAGCGGAAAAAGCGGCGTCGATATACGGCTTGGCCATAGCCGGTGAGACGCTCTCCGGTTGGATCAGGCTCAAGCGAGCGATCGACCGCGCATCGGAGAAAAGTCCGACCGTATGACCGATACTCTTGGCGTCCGCAAACGAAGCATTAAATTCCCGGAAGGCTTCGTCGAAACGTCCTAAGCGGGTTAGCAAGACACCGCGTTGATTCGCCAGAATGGAGCGCTTCAACAAATAGGAGGGCTTCTTCGCTTCGTCGATCGAACCTTCTTTCGGAAGGGAAGCCTTCTTTCGATCCAAAGCGGAAAGAGCTTCTTCATCGTGATCTTGCTCGCGTTCGATCCGGCCGATGAACGTGTAGATGAGCTCTCGTTCGGCGGGCGTGGAGAATCCTTTGGCGGCCTCGGAGCTATCCTCGCCGAGGGCGACTTCGAGATCGATGTTGAGCAGCGCGCCCCGCTTTTCGGATTCCACGGTTTTCGTGCCGTGTTTTTCCATCAGACCGAGGCTTCGGTCGAAAACGTCGAGCGCCTCGGCCAAACGTTTTTCTGCTCCGTTGGTTTCGTTATCCTTGCTCTCGAATAGATTGATCGCCAGGTTTCGAAGCGCCTTCGATTCATTCGTCGGTTCTCCTAAGCGGCGGTTGAGTTCGGCCACGGCGCCGAACGCCTTGGCGGCCTCGTCCCTCTTCCCACCCTCTTGGAGAGCCAAAGCCTGGACATCCATGATCTCGGCGCGATGAGAAAGCGCCTCACGCCCCTTGAGTTCGTTGTCCCGCTCGAGGCGGGCCAAGAGTTCCAGCGCCTGAGTCGCGGCGGCGGAAGCTTCGTCCCGCCGTTCGACATGAAAGGCCGCTCGCGCGAGACGTTCCAGGAAGACAAGTTGCTGCGTTTTGGGATCGAAGGCGGCGTCGTACGCTTTTCGTTTGGAATACGCCTCGTACGCATTGGCGTAGTCCTTCAGAAGAAAATATCCGTTCCCGATATTCAGCGTGAGATCGGCGTAGTTCTGAAAATCGTCCTTTGGATTCGAAAGGGAACGGGCGATGAGATATTGATCGATGGCCCGTTCGACATAGTCGGCCTGTTTCAAGAGTTCCTCACGCTTTTCGTAGACGAACCCGAGCGTCTGGTGCGGAAAGATCGCCTGGCCGTCCAGTTCAATGGCGTGGATCAAGTGCGGTTCGGCTAGATCAAAACCGTGCGAAGGCGGTTCGACGTACGTGTAAGCGAGGCCAAGGCAATAATTGGGGAGATAAGAGTTGGGAGCCTTGTCGACCTCCTCTTTATATAGAGTGACGGCGGTTTGAATCTCTCCCAAAGCCGCATACGCGGCGATCAGTCCCCGGTGGGCCTGCGGAATGTTGTAGTCGAACAGAATCAGATTCCGGAACGTGCGGATCGCCATACGAAGATCTTTCCCGGCCAGCTCGCTGCGGCCCTTGGCCAGAAGATTCCCGACAAATCGACGCCTCGCCTCTTTGCGCCAAGGGTCGTATTTCGGAAGCTCGACGTCGGCCGAGCGGTAAACTTCCAGCGCCTCGTCGTACTTCCCTTGGCCGACCAACAGACGGGCCAGAGAAAGTTCCGTCCGCGCGATCTCTTGACGGGATCCCGCTCCGGTGGGGGGAAACTGATGCAATATCGATCGGTACGTGGTTTCCGCGGCCGTCGACTCTTTTCGATCGAATTGACGATCGCCGAGCTGCCGCAGAGCCATCGCCGGAAGGATCGGAATTTGGGAATAGAGGTTCGCGGTTTCCCGAAGCCTCGCGTCTTTCGCGGCGTCGTTCGGCGAACCTGCAAGCCTAAGTTTCAATATGTTCTCGGAAGCTTGTTGAGAGTACGGAAGCGCGTCCGGGTATTTCTTCAGCAGATCTACGTATCCTCGAATCGTTTTGGCCGAGTCGCCGAATTTCTTGTACAGGTCGATCTTTTCCATCGCCGCCTGCGCCGCGAGATCGTTCTCCGACGCGAACCGGTTCAAAACTTCGTCGTACGACCGGATCGCCTTGCCTTCCTCCCCGAGTTTCCGCCAAGCTCTCCCTTCCGCGAGTTCGGAATGGGCCGCGACATCGCTCAGTTTGAATCGCACGGCTCGCTCTTTAATTTCGCTCAGCTTTTGAATCGATCGATTGATCCTCGCCTGCTTTTCGGCGGAGGAAGAGGTTTGAAGGAGATCTCGGTCGATCCCCATCCGGAGCGATTCAATTTCGGAAAGCATTCCCCAGCGCGGATGGGCCGATTTCCTTGTTTCGGTCCAAAGGCGTTGCGCGTTCTTCGCGTCTTTCAACTCATCGCGAAGAAGGCCGAGACGATATCCGGCTTCTGCGGCAGCTTCTTCCTCCGGCCATCGGTGGCGGATTTCCTCGTACGCCAGCGCCGACGTTCTCGGCTCACTCTCGCGCAGCTCGTCCGCGGCCGAGAAGAGCTTCTTGGGCTGGTCGAACCGGGGGCGTTCGGTGGTTCCGACGGGAAACGAGCCGACGGTGAATAGCGAAAAAAGATTGGACGGGCCGTTTCCTCCGGAGGGAGCGGAGGCGAAGATCATCCGCCCTTTCCGTTGGTACGGAAAAAGATCGTACCGATCGCCGGACGTCATTCGCAGGGTAGATTTATCGGCGATATTCACAGCAAAGATGGATGGATTGTCGGAAAGGTCGATTCGGCCGTTTCCGTCGGTATCGTCCGCGTAGCGGGAAAAGGAGACTTCTTTTCCGTCGTCCGACCAGTTTGGACTCGCGTCCAGCGGACCGGGCGTTAATGGAACGACTTGATTTGTGGATAGAGTCAGGAGCGAGAGGCTGCCGCCCGCTTTCGAGTCGCGCGACGGCACAACGTAGGCGACCGTCCGGCCGTCGGGAGAGGGGGAAGGCATCGCGCCGCCGGTACGGGTGACTTGCGTCGCGACACGCGTCATCACGTCGAGAACGTAAATGTTTGACGTTGTTCCGTCCGATCGCGTGAAAAAGATTTGTGTGCCGTCCGGAGACCAGGCGGGATCACTGTCCGCCGTTTTCTCATCGGTCAAGCGGACCTGCTCACCCTGTTTGAGGAGGTAATGCGTGACTCGGGCGCTTAATCCCTGTTTTTCTGCCGCGGCTTCCGAGCTTCCCAAGAGAGCGCCGAAACGCTCATAGAGCCGTTTCCGGATCTGTTCCGGCACCTTTTGCGCCAATCGCAGATTGAGAACGTAGAGATCGCCGCGACTGTCGGTTCGGTAGGAGACGAAAGCGACCTGCTCGCCGGTGGGAGAGATCGAAGGAGAACTGTCGCGCGCCGTGTGAAACGTCAACGGGTAATCGCCGACCTGTCCGCTCCCCGGCAGGTAGCGAACGAAGAGATCGGGATTTCCCCGCCGATTGGAAACGTAGACGACGCTACGGCCGTCGGGAGAAAGGGAGGGATCGTAGTCGTCGGCGATCGTGGTCGTGATCCGCTCCGGCCGCCGGACAAAATCGGCGAACGTCATCCGCTCCTGTCGCTTCCGGAGCGGCGTCACCCCCTGCGCCCTCAAGCCTTCCGCTTGGGGTTTCGCACAACTCAACAAACAGAACAGGACGGCGCTTTGAATAAGAAAGAAAACGCTTCGTTGCCGACGCGTTGGGTGGCCCGACGGGGAAACCCAAGTCCACGCGCAAGAATGAGCATGGACTTGGGGGGTCCCATCGGGACCGGAGCCCAACGCGTGGGCGAACCGGCAACTTAACGTTTTGTAATCCACGCGCCGTCCTCGTTCTGCACCAACTCACCTTTGGAGGCCGCATCCCGGTTCATCTGAGCGAAAACATGGCGAAGCTTGGGAAGATCCTTCTCACTCAAGTTCTCGCTCGTCTCGATCACGCGCGAAAGAATGATCAGCCGGTCGTGGTTTTCCTCATCGGCGAGATCTTTGACGAACTTGGCGTACGTTTTGTCCTTTTTCGATCGGTTGCAGGAAAGCAAACTGAGAAGACCTTCCGAATTTTCGCCCACGCAGCCGTCCTTCTTAAAGGAGTCGATGTCGTCCCGGTTGAATTCACGCGCCTGCGCCGCTCGCAATGCTTTGTCTTTCCCGGGGGGTATATAAGGAAGAGGCTTGATCTTTCCGGCGTCGTCCACGCCGCGGACGGAAGCGATTAGGACCAGTTCTTTGGAAAGTTCATCGTACGAGCCGAGAATTTGGCGCTCCAGCAACGTTTTTTCGTCCACAACTTCGACGTTCACGCCGACCAATGGACCGCTGCAACCGCTGAAAAAGCCAAGAAATATAAGAAGATAGATTTTCTTCAACGCGGCACTTCCGTTTTGTGGCGGAACGTTAGTGGAGTCGCTTTAATTTGTCACTTCGTCCGATAGCGCCGGCGAAGCACAAAAAGCACGGTAATCAGCGCGATCCAATTCGGCCAAAAGATCCAGGGGTGTGCCCACGAGACACCGGTGACGGTGAACGTAGAAAACGGATAGAGGAACGGCGTCCGGTAGCGCTCGTGTGTCGGAATATCCATGAGAATGTGAAGTGCGTATGGGATCGAAAGCCATATCCACTGCCGCTTCTTGAGTAACCAAAGGAGGCCGACCACCGCCGCCAGGATCACGAGGCTGTGCGTATAAACATAGTAATGGTTGTACGCATCGACGAGATCGGGCGGCATCGGAGGCCCGCCGGCGCGCCAAATTCCCGGTTCTTGGCTGGGGCGCCGAAGTCCGCTCCAGCCGTTACGGAAGACCCGTTCGGCCGTCATCGGAAAGAAGAAAAGCAGATCGGGTGCGCATCCGGCCAGGGCGCCGACCCAGGCGGCTTTCTTTCCCCGACTTCGGAGCGTGGCGTATCCCCATCCCGCGTGTGAAACGACGTCCATAATTATCGCGCGGCGTAGATCTCGTGCCCCTGGTCGTCGATCCCTTGAAGCTGGAGATAGCGTGTCATCTCCAGAAGCGGGATCAGCCCCTCGATCGACTTTCGCACACCGCCGAGCTTCAAAAGGTTCTTCACGGAAATCCCGCGAATCGGAATATTGACGTCGACGAGCGTGACGCCGGGCAGAGCGATGTCGGCATCCATATTGCCGTGCGAAACGGCGAAGGCGACGTGCGGATTTTTAAGCGCCGAAGCGACAGTGCTGTTCTTTAATAATCCCCTGGCTTGAACCATGGAAGGGTCCTCTCCTTTAGGATCGAGAAAGAGAATCATCCGATCCAGCGCCTGGTCGCCGATCTTGGTGAGATGAAACTGTCCTTGGAGTTCGTCCAGCAAACCCTCCCCGGAGAGTTTGGAACCTCGTCGGACCTCCAGCTCCGCACGGGCGTTCGCGCTCACCTGTGCGTCTCCCGCAACTTTCTGTGACACCAGTTGGTTCATGTCGAGATTTACAACCTCCAGCGCCATCGACAGTTTCAACGAATGGGCCAGAGGAAGAAGGACGAATCTCCCCCAGAGAGATCCCCCGAGAAGATTGGCCGCGAAACGGTCGACGATGAAATTCGTGCCGTCAAATCCGGCGTCGACTTGGATTTGATCGAGGGCGTAGCCCGCAGCCGTTACGCGACCTGCGCGGAGCGTGTCGGCGTAAGGAGAAAGGGCGTTCAGTTGTTCCACATAGGTTTTCGTCCAGACGTTTCCCGCCGACGGAGGCGGCGCACCGGCGGCCGAGGGGCCTAGGTAAAGTGCCTTGTGGATCGGAAAATGGAGATCCAAATTTTGGACCGACGTTCCGTCCGAAAACTCCAGGGAAAAATCGCGGGCGTCTGCTTGAAGATCCACGATGAAACGATCGGTTTCACGCTTTCGAAGCGCAAGCGTGTTCGTGAATCGGCCGTTCAGGCGCGCTAATTTCAGACGGCCGGCCGCTTTCTTGCCATCGATTTTGAGAGAAGCGTTGAGTTCTCCCGAGAGAGCCTCGCGAAGGAGCTTCGTCGGGTTTTGAGAATCGAGTCGTTTCTGATTCAGGTCGGGGAACGGAATGGTGGATCGAAGTTCTCCGTTCATCGTAGCGAGTAAACCGAGAGAAGGGATTCCCAACGTAGCTTCTTTGATCCTCATTCGACGAAGACGATCGAGTTCGATTTTTCCGTTATGACGGATCTCAAGCGAGCCGAGGTCGGCGTTTCCGGTCATATCCCGAGGAAATCGCGCTCCGTTCAGAGATAGTGACGAGCTGATCGTTGCGCTTTCCGGTCCCACATTCGCTATGAGTTTTCCATCGATCCCCTCGATCTTCATTCCATTCGGCAAGAGACCGGCAGGAAGATTCTTGGCGTGGAGAGATCCGTCGGCCTGAATTTCGATGGGAGGCGCCAGAGTGGCGATTCGTCTATTTATTTCCGCCAGTGTCGGTACCAGAAGGCGGCCGTCGGCTTTGAAATCGAGGTCGATCTCCGGAAGGAGTCCGCCGGAAACTCCGAGAAGAAAGCGTCGAAGCGCATCCGGACCGCTCGCGCGAGATACCTGGAGTTTTCCTCGAGCATGGAACGAATCGAGGCCGTAGCGAGCCAATCGCAATGAAAAATTGGACGAAATTCGGCCGGGGAAAGAAACGTTAGGCCCCGATATTTCGACCTCTCCTTTGGAAAGATCGGCCGAGAGAGAACCGGATCCCTTTACGGTGCCGTATGAAGTTTGTTCGTTGGCCAGCGCGAGTTTCATCTCTCCGAGCTGGCCCGTAAAGTTGGCCTTGAATGAAGCATCCCCCGGCCATTCCGCGTCGAATTCGAGAAGAGGCAAGGCGATCAATTCATCCACGGAGGTTTCATTCTTTGTTTGCGAAACAACAAGCTTCGAGTTCCGCGGAGTTTCCAGATGAATCTTTCCATTCCGCTTGGAAGGCGTGAGCGTCAGAGCCAGGCCAAAATTTAACGGGGGTGCGGACATTCGTGCACCCGCCCCATCCTCGAAGTCGACTTGAAGTTCTCGGACCGAAAACTCCTTGAGTTCCACGGAAGGGAAGTCCTTTGCCAGCGTCGCCAAAACCTTTTGAACCTCTCCCCAGAGATGATCGAGAGGTGTGTTCTGAACGTCGATCGAAGCGAAAGGGCTTGGCGGCGGAGGTTGCTGGGGTGGGGGAACCAGCTTTAACAAAGGCTCGCAGTTCCACCCCTTCGTATCGCGCAGGAGATGGATCTTCGGGCGATCGACGATGAATTCCTTGACGATGAGATGCTGGCGCAAGAGAGGCAAAGGACGGTACTGGAATCGAATCGATTCAATTTCGAGGATCGGAGTTCCGGAAGGAGAAGTAACGGAAATCGATCCAATGGAGAATCGGCCGAGAGGAAAGGGAGAAACGGGTCCGATGGTGACCTTGGCTCCCGTTTGCCGTTCGATATAACGCGCGACATAATTTCCGGCCCAACGAGAGGGGAAACGGAAATAAAGAACTGTGGCCGTCGTGAGGATCGTGACGACAGCCAAAACGGCCGCCGCCGAAAGAAAAAAGAGCGTCCGTTTTAGGCCTCCCGACATCGAGGCCCCTATTTAGCACGCGGTTACGATTCGTGGGAGGAAGTCGTCGTTGGAGTGCGCTTGATTCGGATGAGCTCCTTCAAATACTCAATTCCCCATTGAAGCGAGCAATCCGATTCCTCGCGGATGTCCGACGAAGATGTGATCGGCCTGCAATCCTGAATTGGAGGCGGCTGCATATGATGAAGCTTATCTAGATCGGAGTCAGAAATCGCGGGCGACGTAGGCGCTGAAATGGTCTCCATTCGGTCGAACGTGGGAGGTTTCGGGATTACCCGGCCGGCGTACTTCCCATCCTTGTATGTCAGATAATCCTTTTCGTGGCCGGGGCGACCGAATTGTTTGATCGCCCATGCATTGAAGGGATCTTCCCCGTCCGCTACCAGAATATCGGGGGCCACCCCCTCCAAATGATACGAAGTTCCACGAGGAGAGTACCAAAACGCGCTGGTTACGCTGAGCAGTCCTCCGAACGGATTCAGGTCGGGCGTTGATTGGCCGATCCCCTTGCCCCACGTTGTCTCTCCCACAATCAGTGCTCGCTTATAATCCTGAAAGGCCGCCGCAACGATTTCCGCGGCGCTGCCTGTCATGCGGTCGACCAAGACCACGAGAGGTTGCTTGATCCTCTCATCAATTGGATCGACGGTGTAAGGGCTTCGATGCAATCCCTTTCCTCGAAGCTCTGCGTCGACATATTCCGGTGACGTCGTGACGCTAAAGGTGATGGCGACCGTCGATTCCGGTTGGTCGAGAAACATTTCCGAGACAGACATGGCTTCGTCGATCTGGCCGCCCGGATTTCCGCGAAGATCGAGAATCAGGCCCTGGAAATTTTCGTTCGAAATTTTCTGGCGGGCATCGCGCATGTCCACCTTTGCGTTCAGTGAAAAACTGGCCAGACGAATATAGGCGATTTTGTACGGAGCATACGTCCGAACCCAGGTCTTCTGATGCAACGGTGTGAACCGCCCCACATTAAGATCCACCCCTTCCGTATCGGTTTCTCCCGGCCGTTGAACCTCGACGTGGACGTATCGTGTTCCTTCGGGCGCGCACTCGCTTTGTTCGCGTTCATCGATTGCGGCAACAGCTTTGAAATAGGGGATGCATTCGTCATCGTCCGCGGGGCAAAAATCAGGGACTTTCTTCATACCGTCCTCGGTCCGAATCGCGAGAATTCTCGATCCGATGGGAACTTTTCCACCTTCCGTGACGGCATCGGTGTTCTCCGAGTCCGTAAACGCGCCGTCCACGATCAAATAGGCGGGTGGGCGTCCCAGCAGATAATCGCTGCGCCGTCGAAACGTAAGACCGGCCCCGCATAATTTGGGTCGCCAAGAAACTTTTCGCTCGAGCGGACCCACAATGGACGAAGGGAGTTCGTAGCCGGAGTGAATATCCAACTGATCCATGAACTCTCCGAGGATTCTTCTGAGGTGGTAGATGGTGGGATCTTCTTTTTTCGCCAGAGATGTCAGCGTCGACCCTAATGAGAGTATAAGATCGCAGCTGTCGATCGTGGCCGGTGATTCGGAGGAAAGTTTTGCGGCGAGCTCCTTTTCTTTAGGGTCTTTGGTATCCTTCGCATATTTGTCGAGCCAACTCTTGTACGCCGCGGCTACGAGAGAGAGATGCTCCGAGGGTTTTCGGGTCAAGTGCCGATAGAGCACAAATTGAGTCGAAAATGCGAATTCCTGGCAGGCAAGCAGTTCATCCGTAATTAAGGGAATTTTCAACTGTTGGTCCGGCGCAGCAGGGGCTTTTTCGGCTTCCTGTTTCTTTGTGCCTCCGCATCCAACCGCCACGAGACCCAGTGCGATGGACGCAAAGAGTGCTCTGAAAATCTCATCTATGTTTCCGGGCACACGCATAGGACGACAGCTTTAAGCTTTGGTGCAAGGAGGGTACCAGGCATGACGCACCATGTCGACAGAAAAAATCGGTTAAACTTTAATGATTTCACCTGCTTGCATAGAACGAGGATTCTCAGGTGAATCATCCCTCGAAGAGTCCGAGACATGCGCGGATAAACGTGGGAATTCGTCGCCTCGGTTTCACGCACGGTTGGAGTTCCCAAGTGATGGTGGTAAGGACAGGACATATGAGTGATGTGACTGGAGAGGCGGGGACCGTTACGTTGGTCACGGGTGGAACGGGTTTTGTCGGTTCGGCCGTGGTTCGTCGTCTTATTGAAGGAAGGAACATGGTGCAAGTTCTTACGCGCGACCCATTCCAGGTGCCGCGGAATCGACGTGTCGCCGGGGCGTACTACCTGAAAGGGGACATCTTCGATCCGCCCTCTCTCGACGAGGGCATGAAAGGATGTTGGGCGGTCATCAACGCCACGCAATTCGACAACGCACCTTTTGAAAATCCTCGGAGGGGTCTCACGTATGATCGTATCGACGGGGAGGGCACCGAAAGACAGGTCGAGGCGGCCAAAAAAGCGGGAGTGAAGCGCTTCATCTATCTGAGCGGCGCCGGGACCCGTGAAGGGCGAACCGAAACGTGGTTTCGCGCCAAGCTCCGGGCCGAAAAAGCGGTTCGAGAGAGCGGCCTTCAATGGACGATCCTTCGGCCGTCGTGGATCTACGGGCCGGAGGATCGAAGTCTCAACAGGTTCGCCCTGTTTGCGAGAATCGCTCCGGTCATTCCGATCATCGGTTCCGGCCGCGAAAAGATTCAGCCTGTTTACGTAAAAGATATCGCCGAAATCGTCGCTCGGGCTCTTTATCTTCCTTCCACGCATCATCAGACCTACGATGTCGGCGGGCCGGAAGCCATGACCATGAAGAAAATCGTCCAGACGATGTTACGGGTTCAGGGAAAACACCGCCTCGTCCTTCCGCATCCCAAGATTCTCATGAAAATGATTGCAACGTTTCTGCAGTTCCTTCCGACGCCCCCCCTGACTCCCGGCGGTATCGATTTCGTAACGATGGAAGAGCAGGTCGACAACACCTCTTTGCTTGGTGCCATCCCCCTCCGCCTAACGCCGCTGGAAGAGGGTTTGCGGGATTATTTGGCGCAGTTCCAAGGTTCATCCCCGCCTGCCGATCAACGCGTCGCGGCTTAAACCGGGACTGACGCGTGACGCCAAGTCACCGATTTTCTTTACAAAAGCCGAAAGTGTTGAAATGATTCCGGATTAAGAGGGTGAGGGGTATTCCCTCTCCCGCAACCTACAAACTAATCAAAAAATAGTGGAGGACACGATGAAGAAGTTTTTGATGTTTGTTTCTGTACTAGCAGTAGCGGGAGCGGCGAGTACCGCGTCAGCGATGGATCGCTCCGGCAAGATCGGATTGGGTATTCAGGAATCGTTTACAACAGGGTTTTCGACCAACAGTTTCGGCGATTGGTCACTGAAGTATGGCGTCGCGTCGAACATGACCGGTCAGTTCCTGGTCGGCTTTGATTATGGGAACAAGGCCATCAACGACGCCATCAACTTTGGCGCTCGGTTCCTGTATGACGTCGTCGAGAAAGAGAATTCCGATTTTTATCTCGGTCTCGGCATCGGCTGGAACAACGATAAGAGCGCAGGGGCCCGAATTCTTCGCTTCCAGGTTCCGCTCGGTTACGAATTCAGCTTCTCCGGACTTCCGGAAGTTGGATTCAGCGTAGAGGCTGGTGTTGTGTATGACTACGCGAAGGACGCTAAGGCCAGTCGGTTTGCATCCGTGGGCGGAAACGTCGGCGGCAATCTCGGCTTAGGCGTTCACTACTATTTCTAAGCTGTAGTTTAGGTTACGGCTGTACGAAAGGGAGCGAAAAATCGCTCCCTTTCTTTTTTACGTCTCATCGCTTTTCCATCGCGAAATAATTCCGGATCATGGAAGACCAAGTTTTCATCACGTATATTATGAAGTCGTGGATGCACGGTCACTGTTCATTTCGATGCTCTTTGGCGCGTTCGGCACCGGTTATTTCATCTATGGCAAGAAACAGCAGAAGCCGCTTCCGCTGGTCTCGGGCATCCTCTTGGTGATTTTTCCCTATTTTGTGTCGAACCTGACGATTCAGCTGTTGATCGGCTGCGCTTTGCTCCTTTTGCCTTACGTCGCCGCCCGTTTTCTGTAATCGTCCGCGCGGACCGCAGCTTCAACTCTTTCGGGAACGGGGACATCAAAAATGTTCCAATTCGTGGGCTTCAACGTGAACTCGTGCCCCGTTTTGCCGAGGGACTTAGCCATTTCCTCGTTCGAAAGAAGAAGATCCAAAGCCTGGGCGATCTCTTCTCGTGAGTCAGGGTCGACCAAAAGACCGTTTTCTCTATGTCGCACTACGTCGGTCACGCCGCCGCTCCTTCCAGCGACGACCGGAATCCCGCACGCATTAGCTTCAAGGTAAACCACGCCCAATCCCTCCACCGTGGCCTTGGCCGGGATATATCGGCTGACCATAACGAAGCATCTCGCCACACTATAAAAATCCACGAGCTCCTCGTCCGTTACGGCGCCGACAAAGATGACATGGCGTTCCAAGTGACGCGATGACACCGTCGTTCGAAGGATGTTTTCCATCGGGCCCCTGCCGACGATCAGATAGACAAGATCCGGGTGCGTGGTAATCAGCGACGGCAAGACTTCGATCACCCGATCGATTCCCTTCCGTTCGATCAATCGGCAGACCGACAAAATCACTTTCTTCCCCTCCAGGTTGTATTTCCGAATAACCGTGGGAGAAGGAGCTTTCGGTTTGAAACGTTCGGCATCGACAAAATGGCCGAGGATCCGAATTCGAGAAGAATCGACGCCCGCTTTTCGAACCAGATCGGCTACGAACGAACTATTGCAGATAACGACGGACGCGTTTTTTAAGACATCGGCGAGCGCGCGCCCCAAGAGAGGAAATTTCCTGGGTGCGAGAAGATCGTTGCCGTGAACCCATACGACGTAGGGAATTTTATCCCTGCGCCAAAGCAACCAAGCGAGAAAACTGAAGGGAAACGCCTGGCCGCATTCGATGACGTCAAAAGGGTTTTTCCGATGGTTTCGGAGAAAGTCGATCGCCGGCATCAACGCCTGGAAAACTCGCCGGACATACGGCAAGGCCGAACAAAAAAACTTGGCTCGCTTTATTTTGTAGGGCGAGTTGCGGTCGAAGTCCGTCGAACCGGCCACCCAGGGGGTGAAAACCGTGACCGTTTCGGGACGAAAACCTCGGGCCCTTTCGTGAAGGACGCGTTCGATTCCCCCGTGCGAGGGCATGAATTCGAGCGTAAGAAGAGCTCGGCGGGTGGATGGAGGGGAGGGCATGCTGCGGCCGGATTATAGTGATGCCCCCGGAAATAACCACCGACTTTCGTTATAGCCCAAAGAGTATATGCGAGTGACATCTTGCCAGGCGTTTACTCCTTGAGAAAACGATAAACTTCCTTTCGGTGCCCAATTTTGACGACCCCGAGCAACGCTTTATCTTCAAATAATTCATAGACGATACGCCAGTCACCCAGACGTATTCGGCACAAATTTGGGGGGCCGCGTAGCTTCTTGACCCGAATCAGTTCAGAGAAGGGATTCGTGGCCACAAGTTGCACCGCATTAACAGTTCGATCTTGAAGTTGGCGGGAAAGTTCGAGGAATTCCTTCTGCGCCGATTTCTTGAACTCAATACGATAGGACAAAGGCTTGGACTTACTTCCATGATTTGAGAACGGCTTCTAAAGAGACATTTTCTTCTGATCTGCGATTTTCGTAGGCTTCAACATCGATCTGATCTTCAAGACGCTCAACCAACGCTTCTTCAACAAAATGTTGAATCTTGAGCCCTCGCTTTTTGCAGAAAGCCGCAACCGCCTTACCATTGGCCTCTCCCCCCATTATCGACTCAACGAAGATTGAGCTTCCGATCAACCTTTTCGCTTCTCTTGAAACGAATAGGCGTCTCTATTGACAGATTGATCTACTCGAAGGGAAGACGCGCTCAACCCGGAGGGGCTGGCTCGACCTTCACGGGCTTCTTCTCTTTTGGCGGTTTCGGAGGCTTGGGGGCCGCAGCCGCCTTGGCGGGCTTCTCAGCTCTTGCCTCGGCCGGTGCCTCCTTGGGCGGTTGCCACTGGAGGGTTTCGATGCCGTGCCTGATCCTCCGGGCCTCGGCCAGGAAGTGACGCATCATCGGATCGTTCGCAATGCGTTTTTCGTCGAGCCCTTTTGCCGCGAGGGCTTTTTTGTGGGACTCGACCTTTGCCTGTACCCGACCCAGGCGGTCCTGTTTCATTTCGATTTTCCTGGTATTCATGGTCGGCCTTTCTCCTGTGAGGGTCGTAGAATTCGTTCAGACTAAAAAAATATGGCTCCCCATTTGGGACGAAGTTCGATCTCATTTCAAGAAGAAAAGTGAGTCTTGAGAACGCAAAAAGCGTCCCAGCTCCTCCGTCGCTGTAACGCTTTTTGCACGCCGTGCGAACGCTTTGCTTTTCCCGAACGCCTCGCCATTTGAAACTCCCGAGCACGCGTGCCGCCAAACCTTCGGTTTGTCATCCCGCGTGCAAGTCGGCCTTTGGCCGAAAAGGTTCCGGGCCCACACCCTAGAACGTGGC
>DATDPG010000178.1 GCA_035292885.1 Bdellovibrionota bacterium
ACCCCGCGATTGAACGAAGCGATCATCTCCACAAGACCGATCGAGTTGATGTCATACACCGACGAAGCCCCCGGTTGATCGCCGATCGACGCGGGATCTCCCGTAATCGCCAGAATGGATTCCATTCCCACCGTTTGCGCGCCCAACAACGCCGACTGAAGCGCAATCGTGTTTTTGTCCCGGCAGGTCAAATGCAAAATGATCGGCAATTCCACTCGCTCCCGAAGCAGGCGGGAAAAGATGACGTTGTCCATTTTCACCGTAGCCAACGTATTGTCCGGTACATTGAGGGCGTCCGCGCCCGCCGTCGCCATCATCCTTGCCCCCTCGATGGCCGGTTTCACGTCCTGACTCCGCGGCGGTTCGATTTCAACGGCGACAAAAGGCTCCGGGCGATGGAAAAACGCCATGAACTTCTCGCCCCCCTTGCGTTCGACCGGCATCTCGACCGGAGTGGCAAAAACTTTTTTCCCGACTTTTTGACGTTGCCGCGGTTTCATCCCCTGGATCGAGGCGACGAGAGCTTTAATGTGTTCGGGCGTCGTTCCGCAGCAACCGCCGATCAGATTCGCCCCCGCTTCCACCAGTTCCCGAGCTTTAGTTCCAAAATAGCGGGGCGAAGCGCCATAGACATAACGCCCGTCCTGCTGCTCGGCATATCCGGCGTTGGGAAAAACCGAGATCGGTAACTCCGTTACCTTGGCCTGCCGTTCGACAACGCTTACGAGAAGATGCGGCCCGGATCGGCAATTTGAACCGATGACATGGGCGCCACCCAACACCAAGCTCTGTACGGCCCGCTCTGTGGGCAGACCCATTTCAGTCGTGCCCCCCTCGCCGTAAGCCATTTGGCAAATGATGGGAAGATCGAGTCCCCGCGCGGCGGAAAGGGCCAGTTCGAGTTCCTTTAGATACGTGAACGTCTCGAGGATGAGAACATCGGCCCCCCCTTCGACCAACGCCTCCATCGCTTCTCGGAAAAATCCTCGAACTTCGTCATCCGTATATTCATCGAGCTCCTGTTTCCGTCGAACGAGCGGCCCGACCGAACCGGCGACAAAGCGATCCTCCCCCGCGACCTCCCTCCCCAGTTGCGCCGCCCGTCCGGCCATGTCGCGAACCTGACTCTCCAAACCGAATTTCTTTTGTTTAGGGTAATTTGCACAAAAAGAATTTGTTTCAATAAGTTGAGCGCCGACATCGAGATATTCCTTCATGATCTCCCGAACGATGTCCGGGCGCGTGAGATTGAGTTGTTCGTAGCTAATGTCCGTGCCGACGTCGAGACGATTCAGTTGCGTGCCGACGGCCCCATCGCCGATCATTACCTCCGCTCGTAAACGATCGAGAAACTGTTGGCCGCGGGGAGTCATAAGAGAGGCAATATCAAATCATGTCCGCCGTTCGCCGTCAGCTTTCGCTCGCAGCGTGCAGGAAGAACGGAAAATCCATCTCGTAATGCACGCGCGTCGAGACCGCCATCAACAGAGATTTGACCCTAATGACGCTTAGTGTTAAACGCGGCTTGGTACCGCACGGCGGCAGAAAACGGATATAGCGCAAATGAAACGCCAATGATTTCTATCCACTACCTTCCGTTCATGAACGATTGGTGGCGGCGCTTACGGCGAATTACCTCTACGACGAGCATAGGCTTGCCGTTTGTGGCGCTTGCAGCAATTTTTCCGGGAATTGTCTCGGCAGATCCTGCGAAACCACCTTCAGAGGCGAAACTCGTTCCGGACCTAGTGGTTCATTCTCAGCTCTTTGAAGAAAAAGAGGACTTTCCCGAGAAATTGATCGGTGCGCTCAAGGAACTCCGTACCCATCAAGAAATCGGCCGAATCATACTTCTCCATCCCACAAGACAAGCGCCACCCAGACTCAATCACGAGCTGTCGACACTTTGGCCTGAATCCCGGACGGAGAATAATCGCAAGAATGTAGCTCGTTCTTCCAATGACATTGAATCGAGACTGAGGAGCGCGTTGGGAGACATCGACGTTGTCTATCCTGCGGTTTCCGGCCCTTACACGATTCCGATTCTGTCAAAAAGCAAATATGCGTGGCTTGTTCCTTGGGGGGAACTCAAACCAGGAGCGAACACTATATTTATGGGGGAGATTTTGAAACGGGTCCGAAAACGCCATGAAAAGCGAAATAGCGGGACGAGGGAGGACGCGAATGTGAACGTTGCACGGGTTCGAGAAAACCCATCAACCGCGATTCGTCGAGCGCTCGCACTCGAACCATGGCAAGAGGCCACGGTGGATTTTCACACGGAATCTGCAAGATACGTTCGACGAAAGCCGATCGTCAGCGCACTGCCAAAGACGATTGAGGGGAAAACAGAGAAAGATTCCACTCCCGACCCGCCGGAAACCGCACCTAAGATACCTTCGCGACCCGCATGGCAGACGAAATTAGTGCCGCTTGAGTTCGATGAGGGGAAAGCGGGAGAAATCGAACGATTTGTCGTGTTCCATCCGTCGTGGTCGAAGGAAGACCAAATCGTTAAGGCGTTTCCGAAAGCGAAAGAGCATCCGAGGTTAGTGCGCGCTGCGCTCGAAAAATTTGGCGTGGGAAGCGACGCATCGAAGGAACTCTGGTCAAAGCGGGTCTACGAAATTCCTCAAGCGATTCGGATTCGCCTGAGAAACTATATCGAACAAGGAAACCTGCCCGAAGATATTCAGTCCTATTTTCCCGAACTCACTCCCACCGATATCGAATATTTTCGACGAACTGATCCCGGTCCACCGGAAAAAATTATCGAGCAGTTTGTCATGGAACATTCACCGATTCGCAACCCGGGCAAGGTCATCGGTACGATGCAAGCAAAACCTGAACTGATGACCGTCATCGGTCGGGTTCGCGAACCGACGGCGGCCGCCAAGAAAGCGCTCGCCAAATTCGGTCTCGATAAAGATATCCCGACCGGTCATCTGAGACGGCGCCTTTCCTCCCTTAAGTTTAGTCCCGAGGAACAAGGAGAGATTCTTCAACTCCACGGCAAAGGAACCAATGACGAACAAATCGCGAAGTACTTGAGTGAATCGCGAAAAACAAAAACGCTTCCGTCGGTCACCTCAGTGGATATCTGGGCGGCATGGAAGATCGCGCAGGAGAATTCGACGAGCAAACCAGTCACCGTCGTGAACGAACGTCCGAAGGTAAAGCCGAATGAAACTTCTTTTGATCGCGTTCGTCCGACAGCGGCGTTACCGGAAACGGATCGGCTCGGTCTCGCAGAAGTCCTACTGGTGCCTTCCGGAGCTACGCCCGAATGGGATACTCACGCCCGCCGACAGATGGCGGTAAAAATATTGGGCAGAGATCCCACCCCAGAAGTGGAGTGGCCGGCCATTGAGAAATCCCACAAGACCAAGGGAAAACGGAAAAAACATCGAATCCTCACGAACGAGGGCGGCTTTCCCCCCGAAATTGCATGGGAACTGATCAAGGAGTATGTGGCCGGCGATCGGCCCAAGACGCAAAAGGATCTGGATTCAAAGCGGCGGATTGAAGAAAAGGCGCAACTTTCCGCTCTCGAAAAAGATCTACACGACCTTTCCATCGAATTTACGACTGAAAGGGATGCGCGGCGCGCGTACGACCAAATCGTTTCACTCGCAAGAACGCACAAGCGGAAACTTCGCGAAATTCCTGCACCGGAGCTTTCGGAGAGAATCGCCCTGCTGGATCGAGACTACACCGAAAAGGTCCGGCGGATTGGACGCGCGTATATCGATGAGAATTGGGAGAGATTGCGGGAGCTGAACCTGGAGGCGCAAGAAACGCTGTCCAAGCTGATCGACGCGCGTCTTTCGCGCGCCCGACAACTCTTGGAGCGGGGGAATCTTCCAGCCGCTCAAAAAACCCTCGCGGGCGCCGCTTCGGCCGCGCGCAACTTGGTCGTCGAGGCTTTCTTGGAGCGGGGTCGCGAAGGGAGCGACGATCTTCGGAAAGATCTCACGCAATTCCGCCGGCGTGCACGAGGGGAACTCGGAGTGCCGGGACGGGTCCTGCGAGAATCGGTCAGCGGCAAGACGCAACTTCGGATGGGACGTTACCGAAAGGTGAAGACGAAACTCCCGTCGGGCGAAATCGTAGATGAGCCCGTTCTGGTGCGTGTTCGCGCGGATTATCGAGCTTTGGAAAAGGCCATCGGTTCGCAGGAACACACGCTGGAAAGCGAGGTCCAAGATTTGACGACGGTCCGGGAATGGAAAGGGATGATTGCCTATACTCGAAAAGCCATTGTGGAACCCGCCCGGGAATCCGGGCATCTTTCAACGAAAGACGTACGTGACGCGAAGCGGGCGCTGTTGCCGGTTTTTGATTGGGCTCGCGGCTGGCGATGGGACCGAGATCGGAGAACGACCGCTAAAAAGCTTGAACCGCTTTTTGGCGAAAAGGGACTGTTGCGGTCGACGGCGACCCGAGAGAATCTTTCCGCCGCTCTCAAGCTCCTCACCGAAGCCCAGCAAACGCTGACCCGGCGTCAAACCAAAATCTTGATCGATTACGAACGGGTTAAATCCCGGCTTCGAGACAAGCTCTATACCCGCCGATCCGAAGAGGTCACCGCGGAAACCCGGATCCAGTCGTTGGAGGCGGAGGCAAAGGAAGCCCTTACACAGGGGAACGTTTTTGAGACGCTGGTCGTGCTCAATGAATTACAACTCGAGCTGAAGGAAACCCCGCATCGTCCGGTCCCGGAACGGATTCAAAAAGCTGAACAAGCGATCGAATCGGCTTTCGAATCGAAAACAACGGCCGAAAAACTTCGCATGGCGGTTGCCTTGGCTGCGGCGCAGACCGCCGCGAGCGAAGCGGACGATACGGTCCGGCGGTTTAGCGGATCGCTCTCCAGATTGGCCGAGATTCTTGAGGTTACAGAGCTTCAAAAGGAAAAAGAAGAAATCGGCCGGATGGTCGAGCGGTGGTCAACGCCGGAAGAATCAAGCTACGGCCGATGGATTCAAGCAGCGACGTACGCTGCGACTTGGCTTGAACGGGTCGGGCGTGAAAGCGTTGTTTCGCTATTTGTTCCCGCCGGAGTGCGCGCGCCGTTAGCCGAGGCCCTTCAGGAGGTCCGCACGAATCTAGCCGCGCTTCGTGGATCGCAGGGTCCTTTGGGACGACGCGATCGCCAACTCCGAACCCTTTTCTCCTCCGATGTGCCTGAATCGGCAGACGCCGTCCATCAGGAGATGGAACGGTTTGAATCCAACATTCAGGCAAATCCTGAAAGAGTACTTTCACGACTCGCCTTTCTCCGGGACCTTCCCCGGACGACGAAAAGAGCCTTCACACCCGCCGCAGAAAAATCGTCGAACCCCCACCTCACGTCCGTCGCCGTGAGTACGGAGGCGTTACCCGAATCCGAAGTCGTGGACGCTCGATCGAACGAGTTTTTGGAATGGAAGGCGGAGATTGCGAGGTTCCCGGGTGTCCCCGTGGAGGTGAGGGTCGTCGATCCAACGAAAGAGCCGTGGTTTAAGGACGTGGTTCTCTCCGACGGCGCCGTTCGGCCCGTTTTAGCTTCCACCCGTGTCGAACAGATCGGTCCGGGAAAAAGCTACAAGGTCGTCGTCCGAGTCACGCCCCGTCCTCCCCGCAGCACGCTCCATCATGAAACCGGCCGCGTCGCCCAGGCTCAAGAGATGTTGACGAAGTTTCCCGGCGGTCAAGTCTCGAAATTGTTCGAATCCATGAACGAAGCCGTCGGAAGTTCGGAGCCGCGGCTCGCGCAATTGATCGACTTCGAGATGGATAAGAAAGCGATCGAGACCCGCGCGACTCTCGTGACGAAATCTCCGGCCGAAGGGGTCCGTCAGGTCCTCGATCAGGTGAAAAGCGGGAAGAGTTTTTTGTCCGACAATATCCATCTGATGCTCCATGGAAAAACACCTCCAGCCACCCTTGCCGCTCGCGTCGCCCCGGCGAAGTTCGATCCCCGACGCTCTCTTGAAACAACCCGCGCTCCCTCGGCTTCCAGTCCCCTCGTCTCCGGAGCGATTCATTACGGGATTCCCAAGATCACGTCGGACCTCCTCTGGAAGGGAACCGACATCGTTCTCGACGGACGACTCAAAGAACTGGGGCACTTTCAAACTTGGAGCGAACTCTCCCAAAAGATGCCCGAGTACCTCCCGGACGTGGGACAGGAGTATTTGGAACTCCACTTGGCCGGCACGGCCGCCGATGCCTCTCTCCTGGGCGCTCATAACGCCCTTCGCTCCCTCGTTCCTTCTCTCGAACCCTTGGGGTCCCTGGGGATCCATGGAAACATCTATGGCCGGACCGCCGGGATGTTCTTGGTCTTAAGCGCCATCGAAGCCGCCCATGGCGGTCAACCCTTCAAAGATCTCAAAACCGTAAGCGGCAGTGTGGGTCAGATCATGGCGTTTCAGGAGAGCTTAACGTTTCTCGCCAAGTTCTCGAAACTCTCCCCCGCCGTTCGACAGATGGCTCTTTCCGGAAGACTCCCTCTGTTGACCTTGGCCGAAGAGGTGGGAGCCGTCAGTTTAAGCCATCCCGCCGCCTTAGCCGTGGGCGTCGGCGTGTTCGTTCTTCTGGAGGGAAGCCATCGCTTCATCGAGTACTACTTCCTTACAAAACCCACGAAAGAAGCGCTCTTGACCGAAGCGGCGGAGGCGGTGGAGCGGTTTCAAGAGGTTCTCTTCACCAACGAGACGCTCTCCTCGGCTTCTCCGGGCAAAGACGTCGAAGTGGCC
>DATDPG010000179.1 GCA_035292885.1 Bdellovibrionota bacterium
GTGATGTTTCAAAAGCTTCTGGACCGAGAAGCCAGCTCTCACTTCACAAATTGGCTGGCTCGGATGACGAATGAAAATCCGGAGGAACGATTTGTTACGGCGCGCGCCGCACGTGCGGCGCTCTTAGGAGAAAAAACGTCCGAAGCGTTGCTTCAGCCTTTTCTGATCGATTCCGTTCCATGGGCCCGAGGCAGGGAAACTTGGCAAGAGGTACGAACGCTTCTTTCCTCCGGGTCTTCCCCTAGGATCGCTCTGGACGGTGAAATCAAAGAGTTGGAGCCGTTTGCCGTTTCGATCCAAGCGAGCCTGATCACAGCAGGAGTGGATGTAAAGGTAGTTCATTCGGAAGATGAGATCGATCCAACGTGGCCTAAAGGAGCCGCCGTTCTTTTCCTTGGAGGGAAACATCCCGAGTTCGGTCCATGGAAGAAATTTTCGCTTGAATTCTATCGTTTCAATGAACTCCAAGTTTTAATCGAGGCACTCCATCCGGAACTTCATCTGGAGCGATCGTTGCTTTCCGAACTTCATCGAGCGACCAAGGGGAGTCCTCCCGTCATCCGAACTGTTCTGGAAAAAGTTTTGTCCAGTCACCCCACGGTCGAGCAATTTCGCCAACGTCTTCTTTCTGAATTAGCCACGGGGGCCGCGAGTCAATTCGAGACTGATCCGAAGCCGCCCACGGCCGACCCTTCCTTCCTGATCCTGGCTTGGGCCAAAAAGCCGCTCCCCCTCGAATGGTACTTCGAGAATCAAGGCTTGCTCTCCGATTGGGCGAAAAATGGTTGGGTTCGATTTCTGGAGAAAGAAGGGACCAGTTTCGTTGAAGCGACCGGACCTTGGAATGTGGATATAGCTGACCTGGCTCAAGAAGCGCTTCCCTGGTTTAAAAATCAATTGCACACGTCGCTTTCCCCCTCACCTGCGTTGTCTGAACTCCTGGCCAATCTTTGTTTACGGGCGAACCTTCGAGAGGAAGCATGGCTATTTGGAAAAGGGATCCTTCGATCCTCTCTTCGGCGTCGTCGATTCGAAAAAGCACTTGTGTGGCTCGATCAACTCGATCCATGTGTGCCGGATCCTATTCGCGCACAAATGGAACGGCTGCGGATTCGTCTCCTCTTGGAGGTCGGTCGGCTCGCGGATGCGAAGTTGCGCATTCGTTCGTTTCCGTCTTCTCGCGCGAAGGAAAAGTTCGCGGATCGGCTGGCTTTTTTGGAAGGCCGCTATGCCGACTGTATTCCCACTCCTGAAGTATTGACTCGGCTGGGTCGCCATTCGGAAGCGTACGCGTCGGCGATACAACGCCTGAGCCGCCCCGATCTTCATCGGAGGCGTCAAGCGGAGCTCGAGCGGATCGCCGGCCTGGCTGCGTATTACGACGACAAAACGGAGACGGCAATTACGCATCTTCGGAAAGCCTGCTCGCTTTGGCGAGAACTAAAAGACATCCATGGCTACATCCCTTCCCTCAATCAACTCGGAATGGCTCTCGCGCGAAAGGGGAAACTCAAACAAGCGGCGCGCGCCTACCGGCACGCCGCTTCTTTAGCGGATCAGTCGGGGCAGAGGCGCCAACACGTAAGCTACCTCCTCAACCTAGCGACGGTTCAATTGGAAACCGGGAATATGGTTTCAGCCTTGAAGAACTATGAAAGCGGGTTGACCACGTGCCGCCAGCTGGGACTTCGAGTGGAGGAAACGTCCATTGCACAAAACCTAGCCAATATCTGGCTTCGGGCCGGGAATCTTTCGCGGGCGTCGCGCCTCCTCTCCGAAAGCGACGCTTGGGTCGCAACATCGGGCCCCATGAACTTGCAACTCTACCAGCGAATCTTGAAAGCGGACTTGGCTCTCGTTCAAGAAGAAAAATCGAATTTCTTGAAACTCGTGGATGAGCTGATGAGCGAACTCCCTCAAGCGGGCCGTCTTGCCTCCGCCATTCGGACGTTGGCTTCACAAGCTGAATTCTTGCGCGGAAATCTCGGTCGCGCGATCGAGATTCTTGATCAGAGCGGAGCCACCCGGCTCCATCAACAATGGCTACGAAGTGAATGGGAATGGGAGTTGCGGAAAGTCACGCCGGATATCATGGAGACCCGGTATCAGAAAACCTGCTCCAGTTCCCCAAACCGATCGGACGACGATTTTTTTTCGACACTCACGCGACTTCGGTTCCTTGGCCTTCTGACTCGGGCAAGCGCGTTGGCGGAGCATTCCCTGCCGGAGGATCTACGTGTTGAAACGAAGGGACTTCGCAAGAATCTGGAGGAGAACTCTCCACCCGAATTGTGGGGGCCTCTTCAAAAGCAATTGACATCCTGGTTTGGAGAAAAAGGAGAGACTCCAACTGAACGACCCAGCCGGACCTCAGGTGGGAGTCTCTCCAGCCTCGGCAACGAAGGGCGCGTAGCCATCAACATGTTGTTGGAAATTGTTCGACAGATCACGAGCCAACGGTCGACCGAAACACTTCTTCGCACAATCCTAAAAGAGATGATGCGCCTTGCCGAGGTTCCACGAGGCGGGATTGTGGCGAAAAGAGCGGACACACTTGAATCCCTTCTATTTCTCGGAGAAAAATGGGAGAAGGAAAGCGGTCTTCCGATCGATGTCTCCCGCTCCATCATCAAAAGTGCGATTGACACGGGCAAGCGAGTATTTCTCAAAGATGCTCGCGAAGCGGCCGAACGTGAAGAATTCGGAGCCTCGCTTCGCACGCATCATCTCCGTGGTGTGCTCTGCCTTCCCTTGCGCGCCGAAGGAAAAATAACCGGAGCTTTGTATCTCGCCGATCCCGACCAACCTCTCCGGCTCGCTGAGGAGAAAATTCAAATACTGCAAGGCGTGGCGGATCACGCCGCCATTGTCATGAGTACGGCCGGTCTTCTGGAGCAACTTCAATCGGAACAGGCGCGAGTAAACGAACTCAATCGGAAGTTGGAAGCGTTAACGTTGCGTCTAAAACAGAAAGTGGCTCATTTGGAAGAAATGCGCACGCCGTACGGAACGGGGCGATGGGAGGAGTTTGGTATCGTCGGGACGAGCCCGAAAATTCGCCATGTGATGGAGACCGCGGAGAGGGCCGCAGCAGGTGCGAGTCGAATCTTGATCGTCGGAGAAAGCGGGACCGAAAAGGAGGCCGTGGCGCGAGCCATCGTCGCGATGAGCGATCGCTCAGAGGAACCCTTTCTTGCCACGGATTGCGCGGCCATGCCCGAGCAGCTTCTTGAATCGGAACTGTTCGGCTATGAGTCGGGCGCGTTCACGGGCGCTACCCAATCGCAGCCCGGAATCATCCGCAACGCAGGTAAAGGGACGATTCTGTTGACTTCGATCGACGCACTCACGCCAGCCATGCAAGTGAAACTCTTGCGCCTCCTTCAGGAAAATACCGTTCGGCCTCTTGGTTCGACTCGAGAATATCCGGTGGAGGCTCGGTTCCTGGCCACGCTCGACCAAAACCCGCAAGATCTGATTCAACAGGGAAAATTACGAGAAGATTTTTATTTCCGCCTGGCGGTGTTTGAACTTGTCCTCCCCCCACTGCGCGAGCGGCTGGAGGATCTTCCCTATCTTGTTCGGCAGTGGTTAGCCGAAGCCGCTCGTCGTGAAGGAAGGCCCCCGAAGCGGGTGACGCGCGCGGTCCTCAAACGGCTCGCAGCCCACTCCTGGCCGGGGAATCTTCGCGAGTTGGCCAACGAGATGGAGCGGGCTTCCCTTTCCACAACGGACGATCTGATCGACATCGACGACCTCTCGGAAAACCTCCGATCTCTCTTGACCGACACGCGTCCGCTTCCGACCAAACGCAAGAAGGCGTTTCCCAAACTCAGAGGACAAATCGAAAGGCGGATCTTGGTTCATGCATTAAAAGAAGCGCAGGGAAATTATCGCGTCGCCACGGAACGCTTGAATATCTCCCTCGCGACTCTTTATCGCAAACTGAAAAAGTACGGAATCACTTCGTGAAAAGGACGAGGCCGTTGTCGGTTCCAAAAAAGAGCCCCGCCTCGGAACTGACGGCCATGGATTCAATTCGTCTGCTTACGAGGCCATCCGCTTCGGAGAGATTCGTGAAATGAATCTTCCCCTCCATGTCCAACGTGGCGTGGCTTGCGCCGTTGTCATACGTCCCTACCCAGAACCCCCCTTCGAAGTCGGATGCAAGGCTGAGGTTATAATTACTCGGCAAGCCGTCGGCTGTGGAATAGTTGGTAAAGACGGCGTCGCCCGATCCGTCGAACGTAAGATGACTCAGTCCGTTGACGGACATGGCAATCCAGAGGCCTCCCCTCTCGTCTGAAAGTACGTTGTGTACAACCGAACCGAGAGCTCCAATATTCGGGTAGTTCGTAAACCGAGCTTGGCCCGATCCATCGAACGTCAAATGGCTCAAACCGTAATAGGTTCCGATCCAAAGTGTGCCGAAGGAATCCACTGCCAGACTCGTAATGACGTTGTCGATCAGGCCATCGGCGGTCGAATAATTCGTAAACAGCGCATTTCCGTCGGGGGTGTACTGAAGGTGACTTAAGCCACGGAGAGTTCCGATCCAAAGACCGCCGGCGCCATCTTGAGCCAGTTCCGCGATGTTGTTGTTTGGCAGGCCGGTCGTCGTACTAAAGTTCGTAAACGTGGCTGCACCGGCCGCGTCGAACGTCAAACGGCACACGCCCCAGTAAGCTCCGCCGATCCAGATGGCGCCTGAATGATCCGTTACGATACTTACGACGGGATCGTTGGACGGCAGACCATCGTCGGCGGTGTAATTCCGAAAGAGAGCATTTCCAGCCCGATCAAAAGTTAAATGAGTCAGACCCACGGAAGTGCCGAGCCACGCCCCGCCCGATTCATCGGGTGCCAAGGCGACAATGTTGCTGTCGATTAATCCATCGACTGTCTCGTAGTTCGTAAAGATCGGATTTCCCGCTTCGTCCCACGTAAGGTGGCTCAAACCATCGAAGACGGTTCCGATCCAGAAACCTCGATCATCATCCAAAGTGACGGATGCAATGTGATTGCCGGGCAAACCGTCCACCTCGAAGTAATTCGTAAAGATAGAATTTCCGATTAGATCGAACGTAAGGTGGCTCAAGCCACGACCTGTTCCGATCCAAAGCGTGCCGGCTCGGTCGATACGAAGGCTTTCCACACGGGAATCGGGAAGTCCGTTGCCAAGAGAATAGAAATAGTTTGTAAATTGAGCTCCCCCGGCTACATCAATTGTTAAGTGGCTCAGACCGTTCAAAGTTCCGATCCAAAGCGTGCCGGAAAGGTCGACAACCAGGCTTTCCACATAGTTGCTCGGCAAGCCGTTTGCACTGGAGTAATTAGTAAATTGGGCCTTTCCCGTTCCATCGAACGTTAAACGACTCAAGCCGAAACCTGTCCCGATCCAGAGGGTATTCGATAAATCGAGCGCAAGACTCGTGACCGTGTTCCCAGGTAAACCATTCGCGTGAGAATAGTTTGCGAACTTCGCCTTCCCCGACGAATCAAAGGTGAGATGACTTAATCCATTCTCCGTTCCGATCCAGAGTGTCCCTGCGGAATCCAGAGCAAGGGACTCGACTTTATTGTTCGGCAACCCGTCCGACGTCGAGTAATTCCTAAACGATAGATTTCCATTCGGGCCAAATGCGGATCGACTCAGACCATTGACCGTCCCGATCCAGAGATCCCCATTTTGGTCCGAGAGGAGAGCGAGAACGGTGTTATCTGGAAGGCCTTTTCGGATGTCGTATTTTTGCGGAAAGATATCCGTCGGATTTGCGGTGAGATCCCTTTCGGGAAGGAACCATAAACCTTCGCCAGCGCCGACGTAAAGTCCTTCGTTCCTCCGCGCCATCGCCGTGACTCTCTCGGGGAAACGCGTCCGCCAATATTGGACGCGTTCGCCAATGCTATTGATCCCCGGTCCGCCCGGAGCGTACGAAGGACCGTTCCCCCAAAGGTCAACGATGTCGCCCGGGTCGGTCTTTTCCAAAACGCCACTAAACGCGGTCCCCTCGGAAGTCTCGTGCGTATTGACGCACGATTGAACGTTTGTTTTGGAGTTGAAGGCGCATACTTGTGTGACTCCTGCCACGACGGAATTTGGCAAGCCGGTGAAAAGAGCGATTCCAGCTTCCGGATCTGTGCTTTGAACGTAAACGCTGCCAGCGAGTAATAACGGCGCTAGAGGGAGAGGTTCAAGGCCGACATCGCTGTCAGGAGTCGTCCGTGTTGCCGAGTCTACGACATCCTGATTTTCCGGTGTCTTTTCGGACGTTGATCCGGTGCACCCGGCCAGGAATAGCGCCGTGAAGATCAGGATATTTCGCGTTCGCACCAACCTTCCTCCGCTTCATTTCAGACCGCAACGTACGTGCCACAATTTAATCGTTTACAATTAGGTGGTTAGGAACGGCAATGCGCAAAATTGGAGCTTCTATCTATTATAGCTCGCAAACTTTTCGCAAAGTTATTTCGCGAAGTTATCTGGTCGCTTTTCCGCTCATCCAGGTGGATGTGAAGGCTACGCAATTTTTCTAGGTCGCAGGTACTTGAA
Source organism: Bdellovibrionota bacterium (assembly GCA_035292885.1). Taxonomy (NCBI): domain Bacteria; kingdom Pseudomonadati; phylum Bdellovibrionota; species Bdellovibrionota bacterium. The sequence goes on from DATDPG010000179.1 coordinate 6,554, forward strand.
ATCAATCACTTTGTCGTCGGGGGTGTGAAAATTATAGCTGGATACCTCCCTTATTTCTTCCCTTTTGAAGTCGGATTTTGAATCTATCTGGTTGAACTTACCTAATTTAGGCCCAGAGGCACGGTGGTTGCTTGACGACGTGGTGGGGAAAGCGAGGAGTGACAATGACACGCCCAAAACAAGCTTGGTTTTCAAGAATTGGCTTAAGCCTCTTTTTCGGAGCGTTCGCCTTGAGAGATCAAACGGAACCGGGCAAATCCAATCAGGAGGCAAGCGGTGAAGGCCGAAAGCCAGCCGCTGGATGAACGGCCCCGGCAACCGCCGCCCGATGGAGTGTCGTCCTGAGCACAGAGGCCACATTCCGGATCCCAGCCGGCGACTCCGACAGAGACGGGCGCTGAAAGCGCGCTAGCATTTCCAGCTGCATCAAACGCCTGGACCACGTAAACGTAACTGCCGATGCCTACGCCGGTTTCCTCGAACCAGATGAACGTTTCGATCGGCTGTTCGTCCCCGCCACCGCCCGAAGTGTCGGTGTGTTCGGCAATTTCGCCACCCTCGAGCGATCCAATCTTTTCGTACGTTGGTTCCGTTCCAAACTGAGACGCCGATCGCTGAATGTCATACCGGACGACGCCGATGTTGTCCGTGACGAGACCCCACTGCAACCAAACCGTTCCCGCTCCCGTCTGGTAGCTGGTCAGGTTATCAGGCGTAGCCGGCGGTTCGGTGTCGGCCCCTTGGGCATTCAGCCAGGAAGGAGCTATCCCTGTCCAAAGGAAAACGAGCACGGCGACCGAGGATGTTGCGAGTCTCATGAGAAAATCATAAGAAATCAGACGGGTGATACGTTAGCACAATGATATCGAACTCAATAATTTTGTTAACTATTGCTAACTTGTTCAGGCCCCTGCCTTCCCTCTCCTGTCCGACTGTCCAAGAGGAATGGAGATAGAAGGGAAAATCTTTTCTACCGGTAAGAAAAGTTTGCAATCCTAGCCTCCTTTGAATTGAGCTAACTAGCGAAGATCACATCGATTCCGATCGGTACGCTCCTTGCTCCCTATCCCGCTTGAGGGATGTGGGAGTGAGAGTTTTCCTTGCAGCGTCGGTTGTTTTTTTCGGTTCTTCAGCTTGGGCAACCACCTATTACGTCGATGGGACTTGTTCCACCAACGGAAACGGAGCGCCGAACGCCACCACGCTTCCACCAGCCTGTGGATCGGCCGGTCCGTTCAATAACCTTCAAAATGGTATCAATGCGCTCTCTTCACCGGGAGATGTTCTTACGATCCGGGGTGTTCATGATTCGTTTGATGGTCGCTACGGTTCGGATCAATTTTCAATCAACGGAAAGAATGGCTCAAGCAGCAGCCCGATCACGATCCGACCTTATGGATATTCCGGACCGGGTACCGGCGAAACGGTTTACATCGAAGGGACCGGAATGCCGACGTCCGGTTGGACCCAATGTGCGACCAATAGTTCCGGGACATGTTCCGGGGTTCCGTCTCCCTATAATGAAGTTTGGTACGCCACAAGCAGCGGGGCTGCGAGCCGGGTAATCGGGGCACAGCGTCCGGACGGTACGCCGACGTTTCGTGTGACATCGCCTGGAGCACTTACGGGGCAATATTATTCGTACAGTCCTCAAAGTGGCGGCCCGATTCTCGTGCGATGGGGAACATCGCTTCCTGCCAAACCGTATGTTTTCTACGACAACGTTGGGATCGGCTTTAAAGTGGAGAACAGTTCCTACATTACGATCCGCGGTTTCGTGATCCGGTGCCATCAGCAGATGGGCGTGTACGTTTCGAGTCCCTCGTCCAATATCGTGGTCGACAGCAACCGGATTCTGTACGACCTCGATCGTACGGGAAGAGGGAATGACTACGGTGTGGTCAATTACAACGCCACGTTTATCACCTTTCGAAACAATGAGATCGCTTACACGGGGAGTGAAGGGATTCATTCCCAAGCCACCCTCAGCGGCCCGACGGTTCTGACGATTCAGGGGAACTGGATTCATGACCTGGGAAACCAGGCCGTGTTGGGACCAGCCGTAGCTGGAACGCCATCCGGCATGATTCTGGGCGACTATTCGGGTGGAACGGCGAACGGAGATTACACCGGCTCAGTGATCGAGAACAACCTCATCGACGGGATTTACTCGGGAACTTCCTGCGGCGCTGGGATCTCCCTTGAAAACCACAGCGACAACTGGATTATACGAAACAATCTGATCTCAAATATTTGCTCAAGTTGCCTTTGGTTGGACGGCGTCGCTTCCAGCACCAGCGACAATCAGTTCTATAACAACATCTTCATGAATTGCGGCCGGGAATCTGGATGGGGGATCAACCTCCAAAATCACAGCAATCGGAACCTCTTCTATAATAATACGTTCGTCGGTGTACCGAACGAGGCTGTCTTAAGTTCAGGGGGATGGTGTAGCTCATCGACCTGCTCAGGTAACGTTTTCCGCAACAACATCTTTATGGACGATCGCAGTTATCGGCCATACCCACTGATTGATTTCTCAGCGGGAGGTGCGTTTGAAAACAATCTGGTCTTCGGACTTTATTATGGAACGAATTCTGGAGCGACCATCGTCAAGTTCGCCGGCTCAAGCTACTCCTGCGGTTCACTGGGGGGTTTTGGTTCCAATAAATGCGCGAACCCGGCATTTGTTTCGGTAGCTTCGAACAATTACCATCTCACGTCCTCTTCGCCCGCGATCAATGGGGGCACTTCGAGCGGGATGCCGTCGGCGAGAACGACGGACATTAACAACACGCTGGCTTCCTTGCACGGGCTTCCAAGCTACGCGGATAATCAACTGGCAAATGGTGTGTGGGACATCGGCGCGGACGAGTTTTCAAGTACGTCGGGAGGCGTGTGTGGCAACGGCGTGATCGAAAGCGGAGAGCAGTGCGACGGAAGTAATCTCAACGGTCAGACCTGTGCGTCTCAAGGATTTAGCAGCGGGAGTTTGTCTTGTAACTCCGCCTGCCAGTTCAATACATCGCAGTGTGTATCCGCGGACACGCAACCTCCTTCGGTTCCTTCGAATTTGAATGCTCAGGCGATGTCCAACTCCCAGATCAATCTGACGTGGATCGCTTCTTCGGACAACGTGGGCGTGAGTGGGTACAAGGTTTCGAGAAGTCTCAATAGCTCGGGTCCGTTCTCCGAGATCGGGACGATCGCTTCACCGAGCTATCCCGACAGTGGCCTTTCGGCCAGTACGACCTACTACTACGTGGTCGCTGCCTACGATGCGGCCAACAACATGTCCGGAAACTCGAATGTCGCCAGTGCCACCACACAGACGGCACCGGTCACTTCATCTCTATCCGTCTCCCTCTCCGCTTCCCCCACGGGAGGGAAATCGCCTGTAACCGTTTCGTTCGTGGCTACGCCCAGTGGAGCGACAAGTGTGATCTACGACTGGAACTTCGGAGATGGAGGCTTTCTCAGCGGGACGTCCTCCTCCTCTGTGAGAAATACGTATGGGAAGGGAAACTATACGGTCACGGTCAAGGGGACCGATGCCTCTACAGGAGCATCGGCGCAGGCTTCGACTACGATCAAGGTGGTGGGACGACCGGGGGCGGTCGCGACCAGCTCGGGGAGTACAACCACGGCCCTCAGTGTATCGGAGGGGCAGTTGTATCAGTTCACGGCGGTGGAAGTGGATGATTCCAACCGGGCGGTCGCCTTGGCTCCGGAGCTTCTGGCCTTGGCCGAGCTCAATGTGGATCAGGTGGCGAGGGGAAAAGGCCAAGTCGACGCGTTCCTCGAAGAAGGGAAGAGCTATCAGATCTGTGAATCGTTCCCTTCGGACAATACAACTCCGGATTGCTGGGCCGTCCAGCAGAACCATGGAATGCTCCAACTGATCAGCGGAAATCCGACGACGTTCATCATTAACTCCACAGAAGCCTCTCAGTCCTCCTCCACCGGGGACATGTACTCGGTCAGTAGCGGGGGTTGTGGAA
>DATDPG010000180.1 GCA_035292885.1 Bdellovibrionota bacterium
ATGGATGGCCAAGGCGAGTGACTATTACAGGATCCTTCTCGACTCCGGTGTCGGTTTGGACGACGGCACAGAAGCCTCGGTTCGTTCACTCGTAAGCGCAGCGCGGCGGTTCACAAGTGTAAAGGCCCGCCCGGAACTGAAGGCATTTGCCGACAGCCTCGTGCGAATGACGAAGAAAGAAACATCGCCTGTCGACGGACCAACTGCCATCGGACCCGATAAGAATGCGGCCCCCTCCATCAAAAGGGTCATTGATTTAAGGACCCGCCGACCCAGACCGGGAAATCCCAACGATACGAATCCCCGCGGAATGCGCAGCGCTCTCGTCCAAATTCCGACGATGAATGTCCGCGTCGAGTCTCCAGCATACGAAAGCTGGAAGACCCACCTTAAGGCTCGCTACGGTGCGCGAGTGGAGCAGTTGGCGGAAACAAGCGGCAAATTTGATGCAAGTTCCCTCGCTCGGAATCTCGCCGCCGAAGCCGGATTGCCTGCAAAGAATGTGTATGCGGCATCCACGGCATCGAACGGACACGATGGGGCCGAACCCATCGTCTATCATCCTGATGGTCCGACGCTCGTTCTCGAAGGGATGGCCCAAGAGATTCTCCGACTCGAACAAGACCTAGTCCTCAAGGATTCACTACACGGGTCGTTCTTGGAGAGCTTCCTGGATCAAATGTCCGACCGGATCCGCTTCGAGCTGTTCAACGATCCCGACCTGCTGAAGAAACCAACGGAACAAATTAACTGGCGCCAAGTTTCCGACGTTGCCCATCGAAAGGTAACAGGGGCAACGAAGGGCTTGGAATCGGCGCTCCTCATCGCTTCGAAACTCCAGAAAACACCCGAACAACATGTGACGTATCGATATGAGTTGGGTCCGGAAGATGAATTCAAAAGTGCCACGGTGACGATTTTTCCTCTTACCAAACTTTCGGACGAATCTCCAAACGGAGAGCCAATTCACAAACTGCCGATTAAAGTCACGTTCGACTCCACGGGGAAGATCTCCGTCTCGCAGGCCCTGGCCGCCAACAAGCGTGAGCACAAAATGAACATTCATGTCGGCAAGGGCTACGGGGCCCGCTCCTATGCCGAGCCGGAACATTCCTTCCGTCCGTCCGCTGAACTGGCATCGGCCGGCGCCGCCGTGGCTGAAATAGCCCGGGAGATCGCAAATCCCGGGGCGCCCACGAACGGAGGGAACGGACATCGCTCACCCGGCGTCGGGCAACGAAACGGTCCATCCAATCCGCCTCGGCCTTCGCGCGAAGTTGTTGTGGCCGCCCGGGCCGTGAGCAGAGGAAACGGCGGAGGGGCGGCCGACGCCGATGTAAAACTTCGCCACCCTTCTTTCGACCCGCCCGCCGCCGTGTCCCCGGAACAACCGTACTTGGCTCTAGGTTCCGTGCGAGAGTTGGCCCGCCTTCAACCGAACCGCTGGCTCCCCATATGGCTTCAGCAGGCCTTCCGCCGCGTAACGGAGCGTTTTGGGAAAAGCCGCCTGTCGATGGTTCGAGGGAAGAACGGTTTTAAGGTTGGAGCGGAAGTGATTCCACGCTCCGGGGAGGGCGCAGTCCACTTCATCCCCAGAACGGCGGCGATCGATCTTGAGAGAAACCCAAGCCATATCTGGGGATACGGCGATTGGCTTGCGACAAACCACCAAAGCCACCGTGCCCTGTCTCGGACAATGAATGGCAATTCCGTGGAGTACACCGGGAACGAAATTCGACACGCGGCGGAAGCCTTTGCCGTGAAGAAAGCCGCGAATCCAGCGTTGACGTTCGCCCAGTCGACCCAGGGCACAATCGTTCTCAATCCGGACGGCGTGCCGAAAGGATACCTTGCGAGTCTGGGAGTCGGCGTTGTCACGGGAGAGAAAAACGGAAACAGAAGGATCCATTCGGAGCTCTGGCTCAATCCCTCTCGCGTAAACCTGGCGCGAACTAGAGTGGCGCCTCCGTCAACCATTGTCATTGCTCCCGCGCCGAAAGCAAAGAATCCAATCATTGAGGCTCGTACGCTGGCCGATGAAGCGATCCGCGGAAACGAAATCGCTTTACGGGCGATTTTTCTCGATCCGGAGAATTTCGAAACCCGCCTCTACCGAGTCGATGCCCAAGGCAACCCCGTTCGGAAGCGCCCCGGCCCAAAGCACGAGTTCTGGTGGGGACGGATCGCGGATGAAATCGTCCGACGAGCGGAAGAAAACGCCGATCCGGTGGCGCGACAGGCGCTTCAGAACGCCGCTCCCATCGTCAAAGGGATGTTATCGGGAGACGATGTTCTACCGTTTAAGGTCGTAAGCCGATTCCGAGCGCTCGTGGCCCGTACAGCCATCCTGACTGGAAGGGTAGACGCAGATACACCCGAACAATCCCAAACGATCACGAGACTCGACCGAAAACTTTTTGAAAAGATCGCCGCAAAGATTGACGTGGACGAAGAGGCTCTTCGCGTCGCTCAAGATCGACGGCGGATCGCCGACGAACGACTTGCCATAACCCAGCGTGAAGCCGACGAAGTGCTTGCGTGGGAGGAGAAAGCTGAACGTGAAGCGGCGGAAGAACTTGCGTTGAAGGAAAAGGCGGAAGCGGAAACCGCAAAGCCTGCGCCACCAAATGACGTGCTCGAGACGTATCGAAAGGAGTTTGTTCCTTCCGAGGACAAAGTCATTCCACCCTACGAACTGGATGTCGGGGGAACCCGGAATCCATCCCGGATCGATCCGGCTACGATGATTCCGGCGCCGGCGATTGCGCCGGGATGGCGCGAACACAATTCCATCGCCCCGGAGGGCCGCTCATCGGCCGGCGACGAACGCGGTTTCGCGTCGTCCGATATTCCGGCGAACGGCGGCCAGGGCATCCCGTACATAATGGGATTTCTCGGTGGCGAACGCCGTTCGCCCCGACCTCTCCCCGACAACTACTCTTTGGTCCGAGGTTTTGCTCACTCGCGAAAAAAATCCACGCCGAGGAACGTCGTTCGGGTTCAATTCGGCGATCCCCGCCGTTCGGAACTGGAATCGGTCGATCCGGATCACGTTTTTTACCACGCGAATTCGGGGGACTTGGTTTTCGAGTTCGAAAATACGAGAAACGTGGACGCCTTAAAAACTCTGCATGAGCGAACGCTCGAAGCATCCTTCGTCGAGGGCCCCGTGGATGGAAATGCGCGGTTTCGTTTTTTCGTTCAGGCTTTCGATGACCCCGTGCAAGCGGTCAAGCGGGCCGGCGGAGGCTTCATGGGCTTTCGGCTGAAACCGGGTTATCAAAAAGCCACCTGGAACCAGGTGAATACCCTTCGAGACTGGCTCATGGAGAATCCGGCTACAAGGGCGCTCCCATTTCATGTGGGCGGGCAGATCCACGGTATGTCGGCCCGGACATTCAGGGATCTGGTCGACACGTATTGGGATCGAACCACACGTTCTGAAGGGGGTATCCGGAGCTTTCACGAAGAGACCGGCCGGCGTTATCGAAAAGGCGAAGCCCGAATTCCGTTTGAGCGATTCTTTAACAAAGAAACCCGCGGCCACATCGATCCACGGCTTTTAAACCCTGAATTCTTGGCCTCCCACAAAATTGGGGTGTGGGAAACGTCCATTCCCTTGGAGCTTGACCCGTTCGATGTTCCGGGCCCCTGCCAATGGATTGTTCCCGAAGCGATCGATTCCGAACGCGTTGTGTGGGGTTCGGACAAAGCCATGCTTCGAACGATGAAAGAAGCACAATCGGCGATTCCCGACCAGGACCGGACGGTCGTGGGGATCGATGCCCAACTTCGTATGCTGATCACGCGGGCGTTGAACGGGGACCGTAACGCCGCGGTGAAATTCTCAAAATCGTTCGCCGAAACCCAGGATTGGTATGTGGCGGAGGACGGATTTCCGACAAAGTTCATAGGAAGCGCGAAAGCGGGCGAGCCTAAGCTGTGGGAGTGGATGGCCGATATCTCCAGCCGGCGCGCCTCGCTGTTCGCGTCCGCACCGAGTGCGGTTCACCTCACTCAAACAGCGCAATTGCTTCGCGAGAAGCTTGAAACAATTCCGAAAAACGGCGCCGCCGAAAAGCAAAAGGACCCGGAAGATCGGAGAGGCCTTCTCTATCCTTTTGAACCGGAACCCCCTCCCTCCAAACCAGAACCACCCAAGGGGGGCGGGACCGGAGATCCTCAGGCGTGCGCCGGCGGTTGCGCAACGGATTCGGCCCCCCCCGCGGTTTCCATGGTCGACGGCCGATCTGATTCGACTCAACTCCAAAGAGGGTTTGCTTCCGGTGCGGAGGGAGGAAAGGGACCGGCGTCCAATTCATTGACTCTTCCTCGCCAGATCACCGGTTTTGGGACGAAATCCAGCGAACGCAAAGGAACACGTTACCTTCTGGCCGACTCTCTCGAACCTCCGGCCGTAACCCCCGCCCGCGATCCGAGAAGTTTTGTCGTTCCTTTTGAGACCTCGACGGGGGTATCCTCTCTCGACGTCCATCGCCAAAGCCTCGCTCTCCTTTACACGCTGGGAAAGTTAAAGAAACTGCGGCCGGGCGAACCCATCGATCTTCTGATCGTTCGAAATGACCTGCAGCCGGCAGATCGCGAAGCCTTTCTTGATGCCGTCTCCCGCATAATTAAAATCGATCGCGCGCTCTTGAATGGCGTCGTAACGGACAGCGAACTCAAAGAAAAATTCCACGACTACCCAAAGGGACTGCTTGTCCTGACGCCCGAGCATGGCGGAACCTTCGACGAAATTCCTCAGCCGAAGGTGCATCTCTATGATGAGCACTACCGAGGTCCCGCCGAAGAGCACATCGTAACGTTGTTGAGTCGATCGCGGCATCCCGCATGGGAGAATATTGAAAAAGACGTTCGTCGCCGGACCCGGTCCGGAGGATCGCTTGTCTGGCCGCGGAAATCAGCGAAGGTGCAAGAACTGCGGACGTCCCCGGGATGGTGGAATATTCGAGTGGATACGCGCGATCCTTTAAGTCCGACGATTGCGGAGCTGTTGGAAAAGAACTATCCGCGAGCCGGCCTCAGCGATTGGGGAAGGTTTGTCCGTACGTACGCACCGGAGGTACCGAACGGATACGTGGCGAGACTCGTTCACAACGCCATGGATGTGGATTCCACGGATTTTCGACAAAGGACTCGGGTCCCAGGAAGTCCTCTTTCGTTGGGCGAGTTTATTCGATCCCGGTATCCGGAAGTTCCGATCGCCGTATTGGCACACCAGGCCAGCCTGACAATGGAACGGGTCTGTTGGGAAATCAGCGACATTTTGCCCCAAGATCCTCAATCGCTAGGCCGTTCCCTATCGCCCATTACTTCTGAAATGGTTCTTGATATTCAAGAACGTTATCACGAGTCTTCGATAAGCGACCTCGCTCGACGGCACGGCATATCGGAACGGCAGGTGCTTAAACTCATTCAGCAAGACATCCGCCGCCGTCGAACCGTAACGATTTCCATCCGCGATCGCCAGCTTCGCATTCGGGATGGACGACATGAGCTCTCTGTTCCGTTAAGTTACGGTTTTCCCCACCTCACGTCCGTCGCTGTGAGTATAGAGGCGTTACCCGAATCCGAAGTCGTGGACATTCGATCGAACGAGTTTTCGGCGTGGAAAGCGGAGATCAAAAAGTTCCCGGGAGTTCCGGTGGAGGTGGTCGTCGTGGATCCAACGAAAGAGCCGTGGTTTAAGGACGTGGTTCTTTCCGACGGAGCGGTCCGGCCCGTTTTAGCTTCCACCCGTGTCGAACAGATCGGTCCGGGAAAAGGCTACAGGGTGGTCGTCCGAGTCACGCCCCGTCCTCCCCGCAGCACGCTCCATCATGAAACCGGCCGCGTCGCCCAGGCTCAAGAGATGTTGACGAAGTTTCCCGGCGCTCAAGTCTCGAAATTGTTCGAATCCATGAACAAAGCCGTTGGAAGTTCGGAACCGCGACTCGCCCAATTGATCGACTTCGAGATGGATAAGAAAGCGATCGAGACCCGCGCGACTCTCTTGACGAAATCTCCGGCCGAAGGGGTCCGTCAGGTCCTCGATCAGGTGAAAAGCGGGAAGAGTTTTTTGTCCGACAATATCCATCTGATGCTCCATGGAAAAACACCTCCAGCCACCCTTGCCGCTCGCGTCGTCCCGGCGGGGTTCGATCCCCGACGCTCTCTTGAAACAACCCGCGCTCCCTCGCCTTCCAGTCCCCTCGTCTCCGGAGCGATTCATTACGGGATTCCCAAGATCACGGCGGACCTCCTCTGGAAGGGAACCGACATCGTTCTCGACGGACGACTGAAAGAACTGGGTCGCTTTCAAACTTGGAGCGAACTCTCCCAAAAGATGCCCGAGTACCTCCCGGACGTGGGACAGGAGTATTTGGAACTCCACTTGGCCGGCACGGCCGCCGATGCCTCTCTCCTGGGCGCTCATTCCGCCCTTCGCTCCCTCTTTCCTTCTCTCGAACCCTTAGGGTCCCTGGGGATCCATGGAAACATCTATGGCCGAACCGCCGGGATGTTTCTGGTCTTAGCCGTCATTCAAGCCGCCCATGGCGGTCAACCCTTCAAAGATCTCAAAACCGTCAGCCACAGTGTGGGTCAGATCATGGCGTTTCAGGAGAGCTTAACGTTTCTCG
>DATDPG010000181.1 GCA_035292885.1 Bdellovibrionota bacterium
GGGCCCTGTCGGCCGCCTCGCCCACGCATCGGTCCGGATCGGCCGCCTCGCCGCGAATCCAAACGGGTTCCCCCTCGGGGAATCACAATGACTTTTCGATTTCTTCCCTCGCCCACGCTCTTGGTCGTGACATCGGGATGATCCGCCAGCGCCATGTGCAAAATCCGTCGGTCCATGGCGTTCATCGGCTCCACGCTCACCGGTCTCCCTTCGCGTCTCGCGCGCCCCGCAAGCTTGCGGGCCAAGCCTTCCAGGGCCTCTCTTCGCCGTTCGCGATAGCGCTCCGAGTCAACCACCAAACGCTTCCCTTCCCGCTGATCCAGCCGCACCGCTTTGTGCACCAAATGCTGGAGCGCTTCGAGCGTGGAGCCGTGCTTTCCAATCAGGAGCCCCGTTCCGTTCCCCTGAATGTCAAGGCGGATTTCGTCTTCCAGATCTTCCATTTCGACCTTCACTTCCGGGTCGAAAAATTCCAGGAGCTTGGAAAGAAATTCGCGGGCCTTCTTTCCGATCTCCGTCGGATCCGCTCCTTCAATCGGTTCTTCCACTCGGCGAGCGCGGATCTTTAACGCATTTCCGTCTTCCACCACTTCGTATTTGAGGTGCGAACGTGTCGTATTCAAGGCGGCGCAAGCCCGCTCGACGGCGTCCTCTTTGCTTTCGCCTTCTATTTCAATCCATTCTTCCATGAAAAACTCCAGACGATATTGGTTCGTTCATGTTTTCGCCGGTGCGGGAGCCACCGTCCAGCCTCCCTGCACCCAATATTGTTGGGCCACCCCCCACAATGTACTGACCAAGATGTAAAGAGTCAGGCCCGCGGGGAGAAATAGCATAAGTGCCGAGAAGATCACAGGCATGATTTTCATCATCGTCTGCTGCGCCGGATCCACGCCCGGCGTGGGTGTCAGACGCTGTTGCATGACCATGAGCACACCCAGGATGACCGGCGTGACGTAGTACGGATCGTGGGCGGAAAGATCGTGAATCCACAGAAAGAAGGGAGCGTGCCGCAGCTCGATCGAGTTATAGAGCACGCGATATAGCGCGAAAAAAATCGGCATCTGCGGAAGGAGAAGGAGACAGCCTCCCATCGGATTGACCTTGTACTTGCGCATGTAGTTCATCGTCTCGCGCGCCTGGGCTTCTTTGTTGTCCTTGTATTTCTCCCGAATGGCGTCCAGCTCCGGCTTGTGCTGCTGCATCTTCTTCATCGACTTCGCCTGCATGTGCGCCAACGGGAACATGAGGAGCCTCACGACGATCGTGAGCAAAATGATCGCGACGCCGTAGTTGGGGAGAAGGGAATGAAGCCAGCGCAAAAAGAAAAGAATCGGGCGGGCGATCGGTCCAAGCCAATCTCCCAAATCGATCGCCCGGTCGAGCGACGCCGCGGAAGAAGCTTCCAAGACGCCGATGTCTTTCGGGCCGGTGAAAAATTGGACGCGATACGAAGCCGACCCCGAAGGCGCGATTTCTCGCGGAGGGTAGATCAGGGCCATGTCGATCCGAAGAGCATCGGCATCGGAATTGAGGCGCACTTCGCTCCAGCGCCCTTCCACCGGAATCAAGGCCATCAAGAAATAACGCGAATCGAACCCGGCCCAATCGATGTTTCCCTCGGGAAGCGGCTTCCAGGCGGACAGGTCGGCGCTGGGCTGAGAGGGAATCGCCTTTTTTTCGACGCGAACCGATGTCTCGTTGATAAACGCCGCAACCCGGACATTGTCCGGCGGCTGGCTCAGCATCGATCCCTTCGCTTCTTCCGCCCTCGACGAAAGTCGTGTGATCGCCTTGGCCTTCACCGCCTGGGATCGTCGGTTGAGGATCTCGACGCTCGCTTCAATCGAATAGTTTTTCGGATTCCAAGAAAATTTCTTTCGAAGGAAAAGATCCGGACCCACAGACGTTTCGTACGTTACCTCGGCGTCTCCCCTCGACACTTCGGTGTAGGACGCGTTTTCGTCGCTCCAACGTTGGCCCTCAATCTCCAACTCCCAACGAAGGGGGGGCGGGGCCTCCCCGCGAAACGGTACCACGGCGACCGGCGCAGCGTCCTTCGCGGCGGTCGTGCGGTACTTCTTCAGCAAGATTTCAGCCGGCGTGCCGGGCCGGTTCGTCCACCGAAGATGCATGAGCGGTGTCTCCGCGGACCACTCTTTCAGCGGTATTACCGACGAGGCCGGGCCGTCCCTCCGTTTCGGCGCCTCCGCCGCCTCTTTGGCCGACGGAGTTCCCGCGATCGTGGCGCCGGGTGCGGGCGTTGCAGCGGGCGTGGGCGTTCGTACGGGTTTTGGGATGAAATACTCGAACCAGACGTAGAGAAACGCCATCATCAGGCCGAGGGCAAGGAGAGTTCGCTTTTCGTTGTCCATGAAAATTCTAGGAGCGCGGGACCGGATCAAAGCCTCCGTCGTTCCAAGGATGACATCGCACCAGGCGCCCGAGGGAAAGAATCAAACCGCGCAGGAAGCCGTGTTGCCGGATGGCCTCCTCCGCATATCGGGAGCAAGAGGGGTGAAATCGACAACGCGGCCCGAGTATCGGGCTCAAAAAAATGCGATAACCCTTGAAAAACAATTTCATGACACCTTCACTTTAGAAAAAAGCGTACGCAATTCAATTCCAATGTCTCGTCCGGGCGGGCCTTGGATCGTCGATCGCACAATGACCACGTAATCACCGCCCTCGGCCATCCGTTCGCGTTGCAATCGGAAAAACTCTCTCACCACCCGCTTCCATCGGTTTCGGACGACCGCGCCGCCGGTCTTTCGAGTAACCACAATTCCCAAGCGCGCTCCAGGTCGTTCCGACCCGCGATACAGCAACACAAACCGGCGGCCGTGATACCGCCGTCCCTCTTTTTGACAACTCTCAAATTCCGAACGTTTTCGAAGCCGATCGGCGGGGCGGTGGCGTAGACTCACTTTTTCGAGATATCCACCGCCAGCTGCTTGCGGCCCTTACGGCGACGTCGACTCAGCACGGTTCGTCCGCCTTTGGTCTTCATTCGTTTGCGAAAGCCGTGCGTCCTCTTGCGACTGACCCGACTTGGTTGATACGTTCGTTTCACGCTGCACCCTTACTTGAAAAAATACCGATCCGCCCGAAAAAAGAGCGATTTTCAATCATGCCTCACCCGTGCTGTCAAGGCGCGAAGGACGGGCGTTCGTCGTTTCGTCGTCCCATGGGGTTCGTTCGTCTCTCTCTCTCTTCGAGAGGCGTCGGGTGACGCTTTCAACGGCACGGCGAAGCCGCACCTTTTACTTTGGGTGTCTACCGTTTGCCACGCCGCGACCTCCTGAATCCAGAAAACTTACGAGCGACCCGCGTGAAAGTGCCGACGGCTTCGCACTTCTTTTTCCGCCGCCAAGCCGACGCAAAAAAATCCCCTGAATTTTCCTGCGGGAAGTTCGGAGAGGCTTGACCTCGCTCGTGCACAAACTACAACCCAACTCCTCGACATGGAAAACGGAGCGCAGTCGCAGCCCTTGAAAACGATCTGGGATCAGGCGTTGTCCCAGCTCCAGAGCGAACTTCCGCCGCACGCATTCAATACGTGGCTTCGGCCTCTCCGTTTGCGCGACAGTGAGGCTGCGCACATCGTCGTAGAAGTTCCCAATGCATTTTACCGCGACCGTCTTCGATTCGATTACGGGCCGATCCTGCGAAACAAGTTACGTGAATTTTCCCAGCTTGAATCGCTGGATGTCGAGTTCGTGGTGGTTCCGGGAACTCAAGAAACATCTCTGATCCAAGATCTCGGCCGAACGCAAGAGGCGATCCGCAAACGCCCGAAAGAAAACGGCGAGGGGGACAGGCCCAACGCGCGTTACACCTTCGGATCGTTCGTCGTCGGCAATAGCAACCAATTCGCCCACGCAGCCGCTCAAGCGGTGGCCGGTGCCCCCGGCGAAACGTACAACCCTCTCTTTATATACGGCGGTGTAGGCCTGGGGAAGACCCACCTTCTCTGCGCCGTCGGCAACGAAATTTTGTCTTCCCGCCCGCGCGCTCGGGTTCTCTATCGCACGGCCGAGCGTTTCATGAACGAGCTGATCAACGCCATCCGCTACGAAAAAACGCCTGAATTCCGTTCTCGGTACCGCGAATCGTGCGACGTCCTGTTGATCGACGACACGCAGTTTTTCGCCGGCAAGGAACGCACGCAGGAAGAATTTTTTCACACGTTCAACGCCCTCCATGAGGCGAACAAACAAATCGTCCTTACGTCGGACAAGTACCCGAAAGAGATCCCCGATCTCGACGAGCGGCTTCGTTCGCGATTTGAATGGGGCCTCTTCGCCGATATACAACCGCCTGATGTCGAAACCCGCGTCGCGATTCTGAAAAAGAAGGCTGAAGCCGAGAAACTCGATCTCCCCGATGACGCGGCTCTTTATCTCGCCACACAGATTAAATCGAACGTGCGCGTCCTGGAAGGTGCCCTCATTCGCCTGGCCGCATTCTCCTCGATCTCCGGCCGACCGATCACAATGGAGCTGACACAGGAGGTTTTTTCCACGCTGGCACCCGAGAACGCAGCGATTACGGTGGACGCCATTCAAAAACGTGTGGCCGATTTTTTTAATCTCAACATCTCCGACCTCCGATCGAGCCGACGCCATAAAGTCGTCGCCTTTCCCCGGCAGGTCGCCATGTACCTGGGACGAAAATTGACCTCCTCCTCCTATCCCGAACTCGGAACGAAGTTCGGCGGAAAAGACCACACGACCGTCATGCACGCTGTTTCCAAAATCGAGCGCCTGTTGGGAGAAGATTCACCGCTCCGCACGACAATTGCCTCCATTGAAAAATCTCTTCAGACGTAAGAATCCCCAGCTTCCCGGGTTCCCCATTTTCGTTCCACAGGATCGATCTCCCCGGACCCCCGCTCAGAGCCTGATCCCACGCATTGATTTTCCGTTATCCCCACTCTTTACTACTACTACTTACTTCAATATATGGAACACAAGAAACATCGTAGGAGAGGTTGTGTATGAAAATTGAATTCCAGCGTGATTCCTTCGGCAAAGCCCTTCAATCCGTGGGCACGGTCGTGGAGAAAAAAACCACCATGCCGATTCTGGGAAACATTCTCCTGGAGGCAAAAGGAGATCGCCTTCAAATCTCGGCCACTGATTTGGAGATCGGCATCCAGGCCACCTGTCCGGTTCGAGTCTTGACCGAAGGACGCGTCTGCGTGCCGGCTCGGAGCCTGATCGACATCGTGCGGGAGTTGCCTGACGAGAAAGGGACGCTCCGAAAGGGGGATAACGAGTGGCTCGTGGTGGAAAGCGGAAAGGCGCAATTCCGCGTTGTGGGGATGGTGGCTGACGAATTTCCGAAAATGCAGCCGAAGGACAAATTCAAGTTCTCCAAGCTCCGAGTGGAAACGCTTAAGCACGGGATCGAAAAAACGGGCTTTGCGATCTGCACGGATGAGATGCGTTACAACCTAAATGGAGCGTTCATCGAAACCCGAAAGGGAGATAAGGGAGGGACTCAGTTTCGGATGGTGACGACCGATGGCCACCGGCTGGCGCTGGTCGACACGACTCTCAGCGACGACGAAACCTTTTCCCTTGCAAAAGGAGTGATCCTGCCGCGAAAAGGGGTGGCGGAGCTGCGGAGATTGCTCGGTGAATCCACGTCGAAGTTGATCGGAGCTGCGGTTGCGGACGGAAACGCCGCCTTTCAGATCGAAGATGTGGTCATCGCGATGCGTTTGGTGGTGGGTGAATTCCCGGACTACACGGCGGTCATTCCCAAAGGGAACAAAAAGAAACTGATGTTGGATCGGAACCTCTTCTCACAGTCGCTTCACCGCGTGTCGCTTCTCTCCGAGGGGAAGTCAAAATGCATACGCCTGGGGATCAAGAAAGACGGCGTCCACCTTTCGGCCAACAGCCCGGAACTGGGTGAAGCGGAGGAGGAGGTGCAGGGCGAATTCATGGGAGACGATATGGAGATCGGGTTTAACGCCCGGTATATCCTGGACGCGCTCTCGGTTGTGGATGGCAACAAAGTGATGATCGAATTGGACCATGCGCAGAGCCCAGGCGTGATCCGAATTCCGAATGACGCGAACTTTTTATCGGTCATCATGCCGATGAGAATTTGATCCGCCGCCTCACGCTGCGCTCGATTCGCGCTTATCCAACGCTGCAGGTTGAACTCTTGGGCGAACGTACCGCTTTCGTCGGGAGCAACGGTTCGGGAAAAACCACGCTTCTTGAAGCCATCCATCTGTTGGCGACGCTTCAATCGTTCCGAACGGCGCGCATGTCCAATCTCATAGCGACTGGAAGCGACGAGGCCATGATCAGCGGCGCGTGGGAAGATCCGACATCCACCCGGGCCATGCGGATCATAGGAGGCCGGCGCAAACTCGACCGCGATGGAAAGGCGTCCACAGTCGAGCATTTTTGCGAAGGGCTGGCCGTGGTGGCGCTGGCTCCCGAACACAGTCGCCTCTTGTCCGACGGCCCGGAGGAGCGGCGCAGATTCCTCGACCGCCTTCTCTTGGTGTTGCAACCGACGTATTTCGAAACCGCTCGGCGTTACCGGAAGGCATTGGCGCATAAACAGGCGCTTCTTCGGGAAGAACTCCCCTATTCGGTCTATGCCGACCGAGTCGCCCCCTGGAATCAGGAACTGGACCAATATGGAGCGGAAATCCGACGCTCTCGCTCGGAGTTGATTGCCAAAATCGCTCCTTCCCTCCAACGGCATTACGTCGACCTAATCGGCCGGAACGAAAGCGTGGGTTTGCGGCATCGCTGTTCGGAAGAATCGATGGCCGAAGAGCTCGAAAGACTCGGCCGAGCGGAGCATGCGGCCGGCCGTGCCTTAGTGGGACCGCACCGGGACGATCTCGAGCTCCTCTTGCGGGAGCGGAAGGCGGAAGAGGTCTGCAGCCAAGGCGAGCGTTTTTCGATTCTGCTGGCGTTGAAGCTCGCGGAACGGGACGAGATCCGCGCTCAATCAGGGCGCGAGCCGACACTTCTCTTCGACGATTTGGGTGCGACGCTGGATGCCGAACGGCGGGAACGGCTTCTTCATGAAGTCCTGACGGGACGCCAGCAACTGTTGGTAACGACTTCGGACGAAGGGGTGGCGGCCGCTCTGGAGGCGGCCGGGACGACGATCGTGCGCAAGAAAGTCGAGTCCAAAGCCGACGGTTTTTCCGTTGCTTGCTGGCTTCCCCGATGATACTTTTCGCCGTCCTGCGCCGGGACGTATGGATAATGTCGTGAGTAAGAAGACCCCTCAAAAAGCGGACCCTTCTATTGTGAATCCGCCGCCGAGCAAGGGCGACGAATACACCGCGGAAAGCATTAAGGTTTTAGAGGGCTTGGAAGCGGTCCGAAAACGCCCCGGAATGTACATCGGGGACACCGGGACTCGGGGCCTCCATCACCTGGTGTACGAGGTGGTCGACAACTCGATCGACGAAGCGCTCGCCGGCTACTGCAACAAGATTACCGTAACGATTCACATCGATGACTCGGTGACCGTTAAAGACAACGGCCGGGGCATCCCGACCGAAATGCATAAGACGGCAAAGCGTCCGGCCGCCGAAGTGGTCATGACCAAACTCCACGCCGGCGGAAAATTCGATCACAAGTCCTACAAAGTCTCCGGGGGTCTGCACGGCGTCGGCGTCTCGGTCGTCAACGCCCTTTCGGAAAAGCTCGAGCTGGAAATCCACCGGAACGGAAAGGTTTATCAGCAGCGCTACGAGCGGGGAAAACCGGTTTCGGAACTCCTGGTCGTGGGGGAAACCGACAAGACGGGGACGATCGTCACGTTCAAGCCGGACACACAGGTGTTTGAAACCACGGGATTCACGTTCGACACCCTCTCCCAGCGGTTGCGCGAGCTATCCTTTCTCAACACCGGCGTGGCGATCTCGATCGAGGACAAACGGTCGGGCAAAAAACATGACTTCGCCTACGAAGGCGGGATCACCGCCTTCGTCAAGCACCTCAACAAAGCCAAGACGACGCTTCACGAACCGATCTATTTCACCGGCAAGCGGGGAGACACCGTGGTGGAGGTGGCGATTCAGTACAACGACGGGTACAGCGAGAATATTTTTTCCTTCGTCAACAACGTCAATACGATCGAGGGAGGCACACACCTGATCGGCTTCCGTTCGGCGCTCACGAGAACCGTGAATACGTACGCCGCGCAGGCAAACCTGAGCAAGGACCTCGCCGACAACCTGTCCGGGGAAGACACACGGGAAGGCCTCACAGCCATTGTCTCCGTAAAAATCCAGGAACCTCAGTTTGAAGGCCAGACCAAGACCAAGCTCGGCAATTCCGAAGTGAAAGGATTGGTCGAGGGGATCGTCAACGAGGGGCTGACGAATTATTTCGGGGAACACCCGACCGAAGCGAAACGGGTGGTCCATAAAATCATCGACGCGGCCCGGGCGAGGGAAGCGGCGCGGAAAGCGCGGGAACTCACGCGGCGGAAATCCGCGCTCGAATTTTCATCCCTCCCCGGAAAACTGGCGGACTGCCAGGAAAAAGACCCGGCGCTGAGCGAACTTTACATCGTGGAAGGAGATTCGGCCGGCGGTTCCGCGAAGCAAGGGCGCGATCGCAAGAACCAGGCGATTCTGCCGCTGAAGGGAAAGATTCTCAACGTCGAAAAAGCGCGGTTCGACAAGATGCTTCAGTCGGGCGAAATCCAGACGCTGATTTCTGTTCTCGGCTGTGGAATTGGCCAAGAGGATTTCGACATCTCCAAGCTCCGGTACCACAAAATTATACTGATGACCGACGCCGACGTCGACGGCGCGCACATTCGAACGCTACTCCTCACTTTTTTCTATCGGCAGATGGTTTCCGTGGTTGAACGGGGCCATCTTTTCATTGCCCAGCCGCCGCTCTACAAAGTGAAGCGTCAAAAAGAAGAGAGGTACCTCAAAGACGAAGCATCGCTGGAATCGTTCCTTTTGGAACTCGGCGTGGAGGGGATCGAGGCCGTCTCCGGCGAGGATAAGAAGGCCGACACGATCAAGGGCGGCGCGCTCCGCCAACTCGTGAAAAAGGCGATGACCTACCAGCGGGCGCTCGACCTTCTCAGCGAAAAGAAAGATCGCCGCGTCGTGGACGCGTTCGTCATGTCGGCCAATCTTCAGGCGGCCGATCTGTCCAAAAAGAACGCGATGGAGGAAGCGCGAAAAAAGGCCTCGGCGTTCATTCGCGTGGCCTACCCCGAAATTCATCCGGTGATCTATCAGATCGATCCCGACAAGGAGCATGGCGGTTTCCGCCTGACCGCTTCGTCCAAAGATAAGGGCATTAAGAAAGAAACCTATTTCGACGAGCCGTTCTTGGCCTCCGCAGAATATGCCGAACTTCTGCGGCGGGCCGAGGGGATTGCGCCCCTTAGGACCGCGCCGATTCCGCTGATGGACGAAGGGAAGAAAATCGAAGCGGCCAACAGCGCGGCGTGGATCAAGCATATTCTCGACCATGGCCGGAAAGGGTTGGCCGTTCAGCGCTACAAAGGGCTGGGTGAAATGAATCCGGAACAACTTTGGGAAACCACGATGGATCCTTTGAGACGGAGTTTGCTGAAGGTGACGATCGACGACGCCGTAGATGCCAACGAAATTTTCACGATTCTAATGGGCGACGCCGTCGATCCGCGGCGCGAGTTTATCGAAAAGAACGCCCTGAACGTTCGCAACCTGGATATCTGACATGCCCGGCGACGTCAGCAGAGAACTACGGCAGAAGTTTCAGAAACGAGCGAAAATCGTTCGTGTTTTTTCGATAGGGACTTTTGTGATAGCTATTTGGCTTTTCGTAGCTTTGGAAATCTGGGGATCGACGGAGGCCAAATGGCTGAAGGCTTGGCCACTCCTAGTGGTGTTGTCGGTTTTTCTGCGGCTTCACGGTGATCATGGAATGAAGTGTCCAGCATGCGAAAAGTGGTCGGCAGGCTTCTCGTGCAATTTTTGTCCAAAATGTGGTGTTAGCCTGAAAGTCTGACGGACAGAGTAAACCGATGACAGAAACCGACATCAAACGCGAAATACCCAAGGCGATCGAAGACGAGATGCAGTCGGCGTACCTCGATTACGCCATGAGCGTCATCGTCGGCCGCGCCCTCCCCGACGTCCGCGACGGTTTAAAGCCGGTGCACCGCCGGGTTCTGTACGGCATGTTCGACATGGGCAATCTCCACAACAAGCCGTACAAAAAATCGGCGCGCGTGGTCGGAGACGTCATGGGGAAATACCATCCCCACGGTGACGCCGCGATCTACGAAACGATCGTCCGTATGGCGCAGGATTTTTCGCTCCGCTACCCGCTCATCGACGGGCAGGGGAACTTCGGATCGGTGGACGGCGATGCGGCCGCGGCCATGCGGTACACGGAAATCCGCCTGGCGAAAATCGCCGAGGAGTTTTTGGCCGATATCGAAAAAGACACCGTGCCGTTCGGCCGGAACTATGACGACACGCTCGACGAGCCACTGGTTCTCCCGGCGAAGATTCCGAACCTCCTCGTCAACGGTTCCACGGGAATCGCCGTGGGTATGGCGACCAACGTCCCGCCGCACAATCTCAATGAAGTGTGCGACGCCCTCATCGCGCTGATCCGTAAGCCGCAGCTCGAGACGAAGGAACTCTTTCAAATCGTCAAAGGCCCCGACTTTCCGACGGCCGGAATCATTCATGGAAAGAAGGGGATCAAAGACGCCTATGAGACCGGTCGGGGAAAGTTCATGGTGCGGGCGCGCGCGACGATCGAGGAAACGAAGAAAGGGGACCGCCAGCAGATCATCGTGACGGAACTTCCGTATCAGGTGAACAAGGCCCGCCTGATGGAATCGATCGCCGAACTGGTGCGCGATAAAAGAATCGAAGGGATCAGCGATCTTCGGGACGAGTCGGATCGGGAAGGGATGCGGATGGTCGTCGAACTCAAACGCGACGCCGTCCCCGCGATCGTTTTGAACCAGCTTTACGCCAACACGCAAATGCAGATCAGTTACGGCGTCATCATGCTGGCTCTGGTCCACGGCAAGCCGAAGGTGATTCCGCTGAGGGAGGCGCTGGAACTCTTTGTCGTCCATCGCAAGGACGTCGTCACGCATCGGACGGTCTTCGACCTCCAAAAAGCCGAAGAACGGGCGCATATCTTGGAAGGCCTCAAGATCGCGTTGGACAACCTGGATGCGGTGATCAAGACGATCCGGAAGGCGAAAGATCCCGATGTCGCCCGGACGGAGCTCTGCAAGGAATACAAACTCTCCGCGATTCAGGCCAACGCCATCTTGGAAATGCGTCTGCAGCGGCTGACCGGTCTGGAGCGGGAAAAGATTTTGGAAGAATACAAAGCGACGCTCGAACTGGTTTCACAGCTCCAGAAAATCTTGGCCGACGAGCAGCTCGTCTACGACATCGTCGTAAAGGAACTCGAAGAAGTGAAAAAATCGTACGGCGACGCCCGGCGGACGGAAATCAAGGCGCAGCTCGAAGAGTTTTCGGATGAAGACCTTATCGCCGAGGAAGAGATGGTCGTAACCGTCACGCATGCGGGCTACATCAAACGAAATCCCGTCACGCTCTACCGGAGCCAACGCCGCGGCGGGAAAGGCAAAGTGGGGACCGGAGTGAAAGAAGAGGACTTCGTC
>DATDPG010000182.1 GCA_035292885.1 Bdellovibrionota bacterium
GTACTTCATTTGGATCGCGTCTTCGTGTGTGCCTGCGTTAAAGACGATTTCCGACTGCTCTTCCAGCGCCCTGTCCACGACCACCGGCAACCAGTAACGGTTGCCGAAAGGGGGCATGGCTCCGGTTTCGCAATCGGGGAACAGTTCCGTTACTTCGTGCTCATCGGCCAGTCTCAGTTTGTGCTCGTGGAGCAAGTTCGCCAATCGTCGAAGATGAATATGATCGGCAGCCTCCACAACGGCCACGATGTAACGGCCATCGGCTTTCACCAACACCGATTTGGCGAATTGCGTTCTCGGCACATGCATTTGATGCGCGACCTCCCCCGACGTGTAAGCGGGAGAGTGTCTAACGGCGACGTATTTGATCTGATTCTTATCAAGAACATCTTTCAACTGTGCCAAAATTGCCATAGCTCACCTCCAACTTCTTGTTGCCTGTTCTAGCAAAAAACGCCATGACCGGGGTCAATTTTTTTGAAAGGCGTTTCGATTTGCGTTCGCCGCCGTCGCTTTCCGGCCAAAGCAAAATAACAACGGCAAGCGAGTTGTGGGTTTACTTCGATCCGCGCTCGACCCGCTTTTTCGCGGCTTCCCAGCCGTCGATTCCGTCGGGCATCACGAACAGATTCTTATAACCGAATTTTGCCGCGCGCCGCGCGGCATCGTGGCTGGCCATTCAATGCGGGTTCTTGCAGTAAAAGATCAGGGTGGCTTCCTTGTCCTTGGGAAGCGCGTCTTGCGTGAATTTGTTGAACTGAACATGAGTTGCACCGGGGACGTGGCCGGCGAGAAACGTCTCTTCCGTGTTGGCGTCGAAAATAAATACCCCTGGTTTGCCTAGACGGTCCGAAACTTCTTGCACGCTCAGCATATGGAAAGGCTCCGGCCCCGCCGCGAAGCACGAAAACGGCAACGCAAAAAACAGAACCGGAAGCCAACTGCGATGCATGCAAGCAGGCTAGCGAAGGGCGGGCGGAAGATCAAGAAGCGTCCTTCAGCGTGACGGGCTGTTTGGGAGCCGCCGCGATATACGATGGGCGCTCCTTGATTCGGCGACACCACGCGGAGAGATCGCGATATTTGTCGGAGGGAAGGAAGCCGATCAGTGTCAGTGTGCCTGTCAACGGCGCTGCAAGCGCAGCATCCGCGACGGAGAAAATATCGCCGCCGAACCAGGTCCTTCCTTCCAGCTCTTTTTCAAGGCGTGAAAGATGTTCGTGCATCTTGGTTCGGGATTCCTCCGAGAGCTTATGATCTACGTCCGCCTTCTTTTTGCGGATCAGATAGGGAGCTTCGTAATTGAATTCCGCCGAACGAAGGTCGGATAGAGTTCGATAAAGATAAAGATCGGTCGAGTCTTCCAGCATCCGGACGCGCGCCCGCTCGTACGGATCTTTCGGAAGCATCGGCGGTTTGGGATAGACCTCCTCGAGATACTCGTCGATCACCGTCGACTCGTAGACCGTCTTTCCATCTTCGAGTTGAAGAACCGGCGTCAGACGAAACGGATTTAAGCGGCCGAACTTGGAGTCTTCGTTCTTGTTTTCGGGTGGGGCCACCATTTCATAAGGAACTTTCTTTTCCTCTAAGACGATGCGTGTTTTCCAGGAAAACGGGGAACGGTCGTAACCATGCAGTTTGAGCACAGGAGCCTCCTTGATGCCCTGCTCTTTCGCCGGTTCGTCGGCGAAAGTCAATTGGGATCAAAGTCCGCATCGGGGCGGCGCTAACGGCGTTCCGCCGATTTCAGACTCAAATCTCAATGAAACGACCCAACCGAAGATAGTTTGACAAGTAAATCGGAGGGTGTAGGCAACATAGAGTATGAATCCGGTTCGCAATTTCGCGTGCGGGGTTCTGCTTCTTTTGATCGCCGGGTGTTTGAGCTGCGGCGACGATCATAACCCCCACTTTTTACCGGCCTACGCGTACTATTATTCGTCTCCCACGCCTTCCGTCCGGGCGGTGTCGTACCCTAGTCATTACGGTTATTCGGCCTATGTTCCCGTTCAGTCCTATTCCTACGGCTACTACGATTATTGTTATCCGTATTACGGCAACCCGTACTACGGAGCATCACTCAGCGCATACGTATCCTGTCGCCAAGGATATTCGGCAGTCTATGACTTCACCTGTTATTACCCGGCGGCCATCGGCTATTACGCCTCGGCCTCCAGATATGTGGATCTGGCGTTTCTCGATCTGTCGAGATCCGACTGGCGGTCGTTGGATGAGCACGTTCGTTTGGCGCAGAACGCTCTCCCCGCCGGACATCATTCGTTGGGTAAGCTTGAACAAATCCGCCAGAATTCGAGTTACGTTTCCGTGGATCCCAAGTCCGTGGCGAATTCATTAGTGGAAGTTCAGGGCGACTGGAGCACGAAGCTGGCTCGCACCGCCGTTGCCAAGAAGTGATTCAGGGGCAATGGGTGTTTCGCAAAAAGTTAGGCGGGGGGGGTGCCAAAATCTCTCGGGGGCAGAACAAAGCGCGCGTAATAAACCGCCATTGCGTTTCGCGTCGTCGCCGGGACCTCCATGAAATGGAGACCGAAGCCGCGTACTTTCTCATTGAGTCCCGGAATCGGTTTTTCCCCTTCCCAGATCACCTTCCCGGTCAGCGAAACCTGAGCCTGCTGAAAGGGGAGACGGAACCCGAGTTGCAAGATCTTTCCCGCCGGGAACTTCGCCCGGGAGCTTACGAACATGCCGGTCATCGATAAATCCCGTGCCATCAGTGTGGAGATGACGTCGATTCCACCCGGCTCGACGGGAAAACGGACCGGAATACGGGCCGACCGCAGCCGGCCTTTCCTGGCTTCCGTTTCGATCTCCAACGCCCGGATCTGGTCGATCACTTGCGGCGGCAGACTCTTGAATTGAAGCGAGACGAGTGAAATTTCTTTTCGATCCGGGTCCAGGCCGCGCGGCACGATCCGCAGGACCTTTGCGCTGACGGTCAGCGGTCGTTCGTCATGCGGAAACCGGAACTTCAATTCGAGCACGACGCGCGTCTTAAACGGATGGGCGTCGCCCAGAGGAGGTAGGAATTCAAGCACCATCCCTTTATCAGAGATGTAGCGGCTCTGGATTACAGACGCCACTTGCCCGAACTCGGGCGAGACGATCTCAATGGAAATGGGATCGTGCCGAAAAAGATCCGGCGAAAGCGCGACAGGAGTTTCCGATCCCATGATCGCCTCATTATACTCGATTACAGCGCCTTTGTTCTCGGGGTTGATTCGTTTCAATTCTCCGAGTTCCGGGTCAGGGGTGCGGCTCGACCGGAAGCGGTTCGGTCGACTAAGGAAGCCGCTGGGCGAGGAGGGTGCGGATGGGTTTAGCCTTGGAGTCCACGGATTTGCTTCAGAAGTAATAAAGTCATATTGCCCGCAAGAAAAATCAAACCCGCGGTCAAAGCAAGAATGGCCAAACTGACCCAAATTTTTGTCCGATAGCTAAAACGGGGATTCCGCCAGAAAAGAGGAAGGGCCAACGGCCCCACGAAAGCGACCGCAAGTGTAAATGCCCAGAGCCTGTCGATGAATTTTACATGCGGTAGGGAATTCGCAGAGGTCGGTGAATGATTTGCGTTCATGAGCGTCTTTGCAAAGAGATCCTCTTCTTATTCCGCTGAGATTCGGGTCCAGTCAGCTAAAAGGAGTGAAGACTTTTTTGGCCGCAAGTTTAGCGGCCTTCTTCTCCTTTTTTTCCTTCTTCGTGAGTTTCGGTTTGTTGGTCTTGGCTTTGTTCCTCTGACTTTTGTCCGCCATGGGATCTCCTTTTTATCGGTCTTTTTTATGGGCCCAGTATATTCCCTCGTTCGCACGAATCACCCTATTTGAACTTCGGATTATCGCCGCCGGCACCTGGTGCCCCAAGGGTGAACCATGGTAGATGCCGGGTCCGCATGCTTGGAATCGGAAAACTGAACCGCTTGAAAGTCACCCGACGCGTCGACTTCGGCCTTTATCTCGATGGCAAAGAGAGCGGTGAAATTCTTCTGCCCACCCGGTATGTGCCCAAGAACTGCAACCCCGGGGATGCGTTGGAAGTGTTCATCTATTATGACTCCTCGGATCGTTTGATCGCCACGACGGATGCGCCGCGGGCCAAGGTCGGGGAGTTCGCGCGCCTAAAGGTGGTTGGAGTTGAGGCCGTGGGAGCCTTTCTGGATTGGGGACTATCCAAGGATCTTTTACTTCCGTTTGCCGAACAAACGAGCCGTCCCCGAATGGGGGAGGAAGTCCTCGTTTATATCTATCTCGATAACAGCAACCGGATTTGCGCTTCCATGAAGCTCGAGAAGCATCTGGAAAGTGCTCAAGGGATTTTTAGGGAAGGGCAGGGTGTGGACCTATGGATCGGCGCGAAAACAGATCTAGGGTATACGGCCATCATTGCCAAGCACTACCTGGGGCTTTTGTACGACAACGAAATCTTTCAACCCCTCAAGCCTGGTCAACGGCTCCGCGGGTATATCAAGAAGATGCGGGCGGACGGGAAGATCGATCTGACCTTACAGAAAACCGGTCACAAGGCCGCCAGCGAGATCGGAACGAAGATCCTTACCGTTCTGAAAGAAAAGAACGGGTTTCTCGCGATCAACGACAAGACTCCACCGGAGACGGTCTACGATCTCTTTGGTGTCAGTAAGAAGAAATTCAAAGCGGCTCTCGGCGGACTTTATAAGAAGCGTTTGATCATCATTGGCGAGGACGGGATCCGGCTCGCGTTCCATGGCTCATAAACGTTTTAAGGTCGGCACCGTAGCTCTCGAACGTGCTTTATCGAAGCTCGGCCTGGCCTCCCGCAGCCAAGCCCGGAAGCTGATCGAGCGGGGACGCGTGAAAGTCGGAGGCAAGGTCGTTACCGATTCATTGCATGCCGTCCGGCCGGAGAGTGCACGAATTGAGCTCGACGGACAGGCCAAAACGGCTGCGAGAAAAGTGGTCTACATGCTTCATAAACCTCGCGGCACCGTCACGACGACCCGCGATCCGGAAGGGCGTGCCACGGTCCTTGAACTTCTCACCGGGATCGAAGGGCAACTGCATGCCGTTGGGCGATTGGATTTTGCGACATCCGGTCTTCTCTTGCTGACCAATGAGACGCAGCTGTCAGCGTTTCTCTCGGATCCAGCTTCAGGCATCGTTCGAACATACCTTGTCACCGTGCGCGGCGAGGTGAAACCGGAAACGATTCGCGCATGGACAAAAGGAGTCGATGTAAAGGGGGAGCGGCTCATCGCCAAAGAGGTTCGCATTCAAAAAGCGAGCGGAAGAGAGACTCATTTGGTGATGATGCTGACGGAAGGAAAAAACCGAGAAGTACGCAGGCTGTGCAAAGCGGCCGGACACGAAGTCACCCGGCTTCGCCGCGCGGCTTTCGGCGGCCTAGAGTTGGGTGGTCTTGAACCCGGAGCGTTTCGAAAGATCTCAGTGGACGAACTCAGTCGTGCGATGCCGACGATTCCCAAGAAAATCCTAGAGCGCATCTCCTAATCCAGCACCTTCATACGCGAGCTTCGATGGCTTCTGCTTCTTTCTCACCGAATAACGTCGCGTAGGTTGCAAGGAACTTCAGGCGCTTATCTTCCGGCCGTCCAATCGCCTGCGTCATCTCATTCTTGAATCGCTCGACGAGGACTCTTCCTGACACCTTGTTCTTCCTTCCCAGCTCTTCAATGGTTTCAAGGTCGCGACCATCTCCCCGCATCGTTTTCATCAGGATCAAATCATGGAGTTCAGGTACAAACACGCAGAGGCGAGTGAGGTTTAAGCTGCGAAGCTCCTCAAGCCGATCTTCATAATTGTAAGGTGGATCAAAGACGCCAGCCGGGTTTAGAGGTATGTTGAGTTTCGTTGCTTTCTTTGCATCGTCGTAAGCTTTCTTCAAGTCATTAACGGCATTTGCCGTATCAATATCCACGGTAGTCCGAGACGAACGATAGGCCAGGGCAGCCGCTGCCCCGCCGATCACAATGACATCCACAGGCTTCGTTAGGTTTTGGTCGATCGTTGTGAGCAGGCGTTCGATTTCCTCGCGGCTATAACGTTGCATCTCACCCATAAAATTTCTCGAACAACGATCGAAAAGCCTGCATATCCAGGTTCAACAAGAAATGCCATTTGCGACTTAGCGTGTTTCTTCGCTTCTGTGCCAATCTCCTGGAATACTTGTTCTCCGGAGTGGAGAAAAAGAGTTCTTCTTTTCTTCTCCGGTGGTCGAGGAGCTTATCCGCAAATGTTCCGAGCGTTCTCCTGCGCGTAAGCAAACCGGCAACGTCAAGGTAGAATCCTAACGCTTGTAGCTCTCCTTCCTTTCTCGCCACATGACACAGTCTTGGCCGATTTAAATGTGCCCAATGTTTAGCCAAGAGAAGTGGGAAAGTTCGGGCTAAGGAAGGTCTTTTTCTCGACAAATGCAAGCCGAGTCCCAAAGCCACTTCTGGAGGCAGGCGCTTCCCTTGGTTTGTCTGATCCACAGCTAATGGTGCGCCAAGCCCGACGAGGTTCCACTCAACATCGTCATCCGTGACATTTTCCGGGTAGAAATCTTCTGAATCGTGGCTCGGCTTTTCATCTTCCAACAGATCGAAAAAGCGCCGCACAACATCATTCCTTCGGTTCGGTAGAAACGTCACAGTTTTTCCCTTACGTTTGCTTTCGACGAATCCAAGGGCGCTAAGCTTGTTCAAAGTTGCGTGAGTGGTCGAGTAAGGCATTTCAGCGAGGCGAGAAAGTTCGCTCACCGATAGGGGTCTCGACATTCCCGCCACCAACGGCAGTAAATGCTTTTGTGAGCAAGCTAGAAGGTCGGTTAGCATGGAGTAAATATATCATAAATACAGATAGATATATACTACATAAATAGTAATAATATCATTATGTTGAAATTATATATGGCCTTTATAACGTTTGGCTTTGGATCAGCCGTCGAATATTCCGAGGAAGAGCTATGGCGCGCGAGAGAAGAGGGTCGGGGCGTGCGCGATCCGGGATGAGTTTGAAAGGAATTTCACCCGCCCAAACCGGAACGGAGAGATCCTTTTCAAAGTCTTTCGGCGGGCCGGTCCGGGTTTTTCCCGACATATGAGCCGTTGAGATTTTGACGACCGCGACGCTCTTCATTTCTTGCGGCGACGGAAAACGAACTTGACCCCAGCGTCCCGGTACGTATTTGTCGGATATGGCCTTCAAGGCGCGGATCTTCATGGCGTTGGAGGTCACCTTCTTGCCTCTACCGAAGACTGTGACCGACCGATAGTTCATGGTGTGGTTGTAGGCTGAACGAGCGAGGACCTCGCACTCATCTTATGACGTTACGCGTCCCAACGGAATTCGGGACAAGCTCAGCTCGGATGCGGTATCGTACTTTGCCATGGCGACATCGAGAGAGCTCTGGATAACGACGGCCTCAAAATCCCTTCTTCTCCTTGTTGTTGTTTTTATTTTGAGTCCAGTTATCTCTTATCTTTCCACCACTGTTTTTGCCAAGGTGGTCACCGGCGCACCCGATCCGGAGACGTTCGCTTTGTATTATGATCTCACCTCTCTCTCCATTTCTCTGGCTATAGGCACTCTGGTTGCATTTGCTATCTGGAAGGGCACAAGCGAACCACCATGGGAATCGACCACAACGTTTAGAAATATTCGGCTCGCCTTACGAATTGTAGTCCTAGCACATGTTGGCCTTGTGGCTCTTTCCCTGATCAGTCGTCCGATTCCGGCCGTCTCTCAAAATCCAATTGTGGGTTGGAGTACGATCATTAGCTGGTGGCTGCTAACTATTCTAGGCTGGGTCTACGTCCAAGTCCTTTTTAAGAGAATAGGGCGGGACAAACTGGCTATCTATGCTGGAATTTTGATTGGGGTTTATGTTCTGGCGAATGTGCTTCATATGTACATAATTCCCACGTTCCTTCGTGAGACATCCGGCGAACTTGCGACACCCGGCCAGATGATGTCGACCTTCAAACGCTATCTGATCCCTTTTGTTCCTACGATACTCTCTGGCGTATTGATCATTGGTCTGTTGTGGCGTCTTCGGAAGGCGTTACTGCAACGTGGCGCACAACAGGTTTAGCAATTAGGTCACGATATTGCCTTTTTACTTTACGCCCGTAAGCCCTCCGAATCCGACGACCGCCAAGCGCTCTCGATCGACGCCCAATTAGTCGGCCGAGAGGAGGCCGACGTGGACGAAGCGGCGATTACGCATGGCGGAAATCAAGCTGTTCACGCTGCTGAACGGGTAGCGTCTTTCCTGAGTTCACTGAGATTTAGTACCTGGATCTCAATGATGCTGCCCCTCTTGTCTTCACAAAAGATAAAGCCGTTCTTTACGTAAGATCTAGGGTCATTTGCTTAGCACGACATCCAGATTAGAAATGCCTTTCAGAGGTTCTTCCTGGTATCTCCCTTCGCTTCAAGCAGGGCGCTGGCTATTCAAATAGTTATGTTAAGCGCTTTCTTCACTTGCGAAGAATATATCCGATCGAATATAATAGAATAAATGAACCCAGTTCGAAAATTACGGCACCATACCGGATTCACGCAAGCCCGCCTGGCGAAGCTTGGTGGCACCTCGCAGCCGACTATTGCGGCGTACGAATCTGGGGGCAAGAGCGTGACTTTACGGACTCTTGAACATCTGGCCACCGTGTCTGGACTAGAAATCGATATTTGTTATGTCCCCCCCATGACACGTGAGGAACGTCGCAGCGTGAGTCTACATCGGTCGATCGCTAGGAAATTGGCGGCTGAACCAGAGGTTGTGTTGAGAAAGGCGAAGTGTGTTCTTGACAGGATGATCGCGAAGCATCCTTCCGCTTCGCCACTCTTGTTTGAGTGGCGGTTCCTCATATCGCTGCCCGTTGCCGAGTTGATCGAGGTGCTGACCGACATACGACCCCATTCCCGCGAGTTGCGTCAGTTAACACCCTTCGCGGGAGTATTGAGTGCGCGTGAACGAGCGAGCATCTATCGGTCATTTGAAATTGCCTCTGAAGGAAAAAGGAAATGAAGCGCCGGGAATTCGAGCACGCGGTGCGCGCTGCGGGTGCAGTCCTGGGAACCAATGAACTCCTGGTCATCGGTAGTCAGGCTCTTCATGGTTCGAATCCGAAGAAGTTTCCGAAGGAAGCGGAACGATCCGTGGAAGTTGACATTGCCGCGTGGGATGATTCGGACGGGCACAAGGCCGATTTGTTGGACGGGTCGATCGGGGAAGCTTCCATGTTCCACGAAACGTTCGGTTACTACGCTCAAGGGGTGACCGTGAAGACGGCCGTATTACCAAAGAACTGGCGGAAACGGCTCATTCGTTATGAAACACCGGCCACCCGCCCGGTCGTGGCGTGGTGTTTAGAGATTCATGACCTTTGGATCAGCAAGGCCGTCGCCGGTCGACCGAAGGATCTGGAATTCTGCAAGGCACTTCTCAAGGCCGGTGCCGTCGATCCCGGCGTTCTCACGCGGCGTCTCGCGGACGTCAGCGAAATGGAGGATGAAGTGCGAAATGCGGTTGAACGGCGCATCAATCATCGGGACGGGGTTATTCGACGGTCGTAGTCGAGTATACGAACCGCCCGGTTCGTATCCATACCGTAACCTGAAAATCGGCTTCGGACGGAAGAAAGGAAATCCTGCATTTCTTGCCCGGAACACCTTTTAGAATCGCAAAATGAAAGTTATCGTTTTGGTATTGTTGTTTCTCGTTTGTTTACAGGAAAGAGTCCTGGCAGATTCGACGAGCTACCGAATTGTGGCGCGTGCAAACTTTTCCCGTGGTAGTACCCATCGAACCGAGGACTTCTCCTATTTTGTGAAAACCAATGCTTTGCGCACGGAATGGAAGGAACAGTACATTGAACATGACCTCGGCCACACCTGCTCACACGTGATGTTGTTACTTGGTGCCCGACCAAGCAGAGAATGCTTTATTTGGGGAGATGCATGGGGTGGAGGCGCAAAGACGGCGAAGAAAAACTCCGCTTTATGTTTTGGGGGCGGGACTAAACGCGAAAAGAATCCGACGATTT
>DATDPG010000183.1 GCA_035292885.1 Bdellovibrionota bacterium
ACTTATCCACACCCCATGCGGGGTGGCCGACATGGCCCGGAATGGGTGGCCGGCATCCTCCGGAATGCCCGGCCGACATCCTCCGGAATCACTGGCCGGCTTGGCCCGGAATCACCGGCCGATTTGCTCCGGAATACGCAGGATGAGCTTCGGCATTACTTGATTCAGCGCTCTTGCAAACGCTTTCTTGGCGGGTTCAACGAGCGCGGCGTTTTCTTCGCGGACGACACGTAACGCTCGCCTTTGGGCTTCCTCAGCCAATTCCTCTACCGTTTGATGATTATTTTGCAACCAACTTTGCACGAATAGGGTCACGAACATGCCGACGCCAAACGCGATGACGGCTGCGGCGGGGAGCGCGATGGCTATGGCATGCGCCCGGTTAGTGCGAAATAGAATATTGGGAGAGACCACAACGGAAATCGCGAGGAGGGCACTCAGGCTTTTCAATCGCCAACGGCATCGTGGTTCACGTCTGGGCCGCATCATCTTTGTCTACTATTAATGATTTCCCTCGAATCCAGAGGCTTTGTAGCATGTCCATGTAGAGGACGGTATAGCGGACATCAGCCCGCGCTCTGAGAAGGTGTATTCCCGGGAGTGGGGGATCCACAGAACCTCTCCACAAATAGGCCGAATACATGTCTGCAATCTAACCTTTCTTGGTTTATTCAACTGCTCTTGACAAAATGTTCCATAAATTGTACTGTTTCACATTGTGTGGAACAGTTATAAATATGGAACAAATAGCCTCAGCAGGATTATGGATCAACTGACCCAACGAACTCCCCCTTTGTGGAAGTTGAAGCTTAAGCCCTCAAGAGGGGCGGGGCTCTTGGAGATCAAAAGCCCAGACGGCGCTTCATCCAAGCTTACCGTCGAATGGCTGAAATCCCTCGATCCGAAGGATGTTTCCACATCGGTAGATCGGTTTCGGCAATCAAATACCCATGACCTTCTGGTGGCAGCACCCTTCTTAAGTCCCCGAACACGGGAGAAACTGGCAGAGGCACAGACGAGTTACGCAGATTTAACTGGAAATACGCGTGTCGCTCTATCGAAACCCGCGCTGTTCATCGAAACCGTCGGAGCCACCAAGAACCCCCGACGAGAAAATCGCCCCCTTCGATCTCTGAAAGGTCCCGCGGCAGCAAAAGTGATTCGGGCTGTTTGCGATTTTCATCCCCCCTACGGCGTGCGAGAACTTGCCTCTCGCATCCAGGCATCACCGGCTTCGATCTCGCGTGTGCTCAATCTGTTGGATAAGGAGGCAATCGTTGAAAAAGACTTTCGAGGAAAAATTTTGAACGTCGATTGGCAAGCGTTGATTCGTGCTTGGGTTAATACGTACAACGTCTTCACTTCAAATCGCTCACTCTCGCTGCTTGAGCCTCGTGGCCTCCCTGCCCTTCTCGAAAAACTGAAGCGCTCCAAACAGCGTTACTCCATAACGGGTTCATTCGCCGCCTCTCGTCGTGCGGTTGTAGCCCCCCCAAGGCTTTTACTGGTCTACGTTGACTCTCCCGAAGATGTCGCCAAAAATCTTTCGCTGCAACCTGCAGAAACAGGTCAAAACGTCATTTTCCTAGAACCGTTTGATCCAGTGGTCTTCGAACGAATATGGAAGAATGATGGGCTCACGTTCGCAAATCCAAGCCAAGTGGTCCCCGATTTGCTTACGAGCCCCGGTCGAGGGCCCGCGGAAGCAGAAAAACTGATGGAGTGGATGAAGGACAATGAAAACGCTTGGCGCAGTTGATCCTCTGTATGTTCAAGCCCGTTGCGTTTTGCTCGACGTGCTCGATGCGTTGGGCCTACATAAACAATCCGTTGTTCTTGTCGGAGCTCAGGCGATCTATATGCACACGGGTGAAGGGGATCTCGCCGTGGCCCCGTACACAACCGACGGCGACGTCGTCATCGATCCACGTGTCTTGTCTTCTGAACCAAAACTTGAAGAAGTCATGAAAAAGGCCGGATGCGTACGCGCGGACAATCCTGGAGTCTGGACGGGAAAACATGGCATTCAAATCGATCTTCTCGTTCCAGAAGCTCTTGCCAGTCCAGGTCGAAGAGGCGCAGAAAACAATCTCTTCTTTGGAGAAAAGCGATGCGCGAGAATACACCATCGCAGTAGCAGGTCCGGGCGCACTTTTGGTAGCAAAGCTTCACAAAATTTCTGACCGGATCAATCAACCTGGGCGGCAGAATGATAAAGACGCGCTCGACATTTTAAGACTTCTTCAAACATTTTCAGCAAAGGAGCTTGCCGACAGGTTCCAGCTCCTTCTGGGAGATGAAATGTCCGCCGCCGTAACAAAATCGGCACTCGAACATCTCCGTTTTCTTTTTCAAAAGGCGACGGCCCAGGCTCACAAATGGCCGCCCGTGCGGCCGCCCCTCTTGAAAACCCGGGAACCATTGCCGCTTCTTGTTCTGCACTCGTAAAAGATTTACTTATCTTGAGGCACCCAAAATTATCAATATAGGCTCTTCGTTAGAGATCAGATTCATCAATAATAAAACGCTCCAAGTACTGGACAATCTCTTC
The DNA here is from genome assembly GCA_035292885.1 of Bdellovibrionota bacterium. Lineage (NCBI taxonomy): Bacteria > Pseudomonadati > Bdellovibrionota > Bdellovibrionota bacterium. The sequence continues at coordinate 2,552 of DATDPG010000183.1, forward strand.
TGTTTCGAGATCATTCTCCAGAACCAAACTGATATTAAATCTTGGAAACACGATACGGACGCAATCGGAATCGATAGATTGTGTTCGAAAGTAGGTACGGTGTCCTCGACTTTTCACATATAACTTTGCCGTGGTCCAAAAGACGGAAATTATCTGGGACGCGGCGCTTCGGCAGAAGGTGCAACGGATGGTAGACCGAATTGTCGAACGATTTCATCCGGAACGAGTGATCCTCTTTGGATCCCATGCCCGGGGCACAGCCGGACCGGACAGCGGCGTGGACCTTCTCGTGGTCATCCCTGGAATTCGATCCAAAAGGGCGACTCGGTAGTGGACAGATCGATTCCATCAAGCCTCGATCTGCTTGAGCAAAGCCCGGGGTAGGGCGGGAGATCGGTGCCGTTTGGCGTCGGCGATCAGTTGCTTTTCCTTCTCCGTCAACGCGAGCAGGAATTTGTAACGTGATTCACACAAAGAGATCAGCTTCTCCGGAACAACGTTCTCGCTCCGTCGAACCAATTGTTTGAGGTCGTTCCAGTCGTACTTGCCCAATCGAAAGCGCTTCAGGAAGCCTGCCGGGTCGAAGGCCTCGCGGACGTTCCAGCACTTGATGACGGCCAAGGCCCGGATCAAGGTACCGTTGAGCGGTTTCTCCGCCGCCTTGGCCAAGTCGTAGAGATCGCGCGACCGCACCCGTTGGAAGGAGGCGCGAATCTTTTCGGCCAGCAGCTCCTCAAAAGAGAAACACGAGACGGAGAAGGGTGCGAATTCCAGGGTCTTGAAGTAAGTCTGCGGCTTGAGCGGCAGGTTTACCAGTGAAAGCGACGGCGGCTCGCGGAGACTGATGTCCAGCTTAAAACGGGCTTCGTTCCACGAGTGCCCATAGCTTACGATAGCCCCGCACGAAAAACCGTCCTCGGCCACATAGAAATCTTTCGTGTTGACGTTAAAGGTCAGCCCGTAGGCCGGCTTACCCAACGCCGTCAGCAGCTCCAGAATCACGTCGTCGGCATTAGCAACGTTGCTACTCGTGAAATCCAAGTCCACGGAAAACCGCGTCTCCTTGCCGTAAACACATTTGCGCAGGCAGGTCCCTCCTTTGAAAGCCAGGGCCTTGAGCAGCCCGGCGTCCTCAAGGATTTTCAGGACATAGGTAAGCACGATTTCCCGTTCGGCGATCTCAAGGTTGACCTGAGAGCCCTGGGCAAAAAGGTCCGCATATCTCTGCTCGATCATCCGATGCGGACCTCTCCCAGGAGTTCTTTGCGTGGCACATTGAGGATCAAGCTCCAGCGCTTGTTGAGTTCCCCTTCCGTTCCCCAACGCCGGGGCATGCCAAGATACGCGGGAATTCGCTTGCCAAGGGTTTCGAGGTAGGCATTCACATTTTTGGGCAGGGCGACTTGCAAAAGCTCACACAGATAGCCGAAGCGACGCGCCAGCGCGCTGTCGTCAAATCGACGCAAATAGCCGAGGAGCTTGCGGAAGTTCAGATTCTTTCCCGCGTGGAAGACGACTTGGGCCACGGCCTCAATTCCGCCGACGAGTTCGGGACGGTCCAATGCGTCCAGGACGGATCGCTCCAAGTCCGAAACATTGATTTTCTCGCCCATCACCAAGGTCTCCTCATCACCAAAGAAGCGCTTGCGAGAAAGCTCGATGAATTCGAAGCGCGTGTTCTTGAGCTCGAAAGGCCGCTTTGGGCGAGAGAGCGCGACATGAATGACGGTCGGAACCTGAGTTAAAAGCCCATGTTGAACACACGCGAAGCGGTAAGCAAAGAAATATGGCTTTGGAAGCAGGCGTGCGAGCAGAAAAGGATTCATTTCCGGAATGCCCTTGGGACCGCGTTCGGCGCCGATGAGAAAGAAGTGTCCCGGAGCGACGGATTCAAGCCAGCCCTTCTTATGGAGGATGTGCGCCAACTTGTAGGCATAGTTTCGGGAGCATCGGAGGCGCTTTACGATGTCCTCGATCGTAATCAGCCGCTGCTTGTCCCATTCGAGGGCCAGCACCAGGTCGGCTTCCCGCTTTGAGAGGCTTCTCCGTGTCATTATATTAAATCCATCTTATCTTACTGATTTAGTAAGAATATAAGGTATAGATATAACGCGGTCAAGACTCATCCGGATTTGAAAGATATTGAAATTTCCTTGCAAAAAGAAACAGTGGATCGTTTTCGAAATGAGAGGAAAGACGTTAAAGGGAATCCCTGGACTCCTTCACTCGATTTTCTCGCAATGGTAGCTGAAGTCTTTGGCGACGAGAAAGCGGCTCAACCGATTTGCGACATCGGTCATGAATTTTGAATTCGGCAGTAGGCATGGGGTCTCCCGATTCTCGATTCTGCTAGACCGACCTCCGTAGGAACTCGATTGAGCGCTATAGCGGGGCCCATGGTTCAGGTTCAGGCCTGCGTCCCCTAAATTCCGTGACGTGTGAAATGGACACGATTCATCCGGTAAGCGATAATTCTATATATGGATGCTGGCAAAATGCCGCCGTTTCTGGCCGACCAACGTGGGAAAATTCTAGAACTGGCCGAGCGGCACGGAGCCACGAACGTCCGCATATTCGGATCCTTCGCCCGGGGTGAAGCGCGGCCTGACAGCGATGTGGATATTCTCGTTTCCATGAAACCTGGACGGAGTTACTTCGATTTTGTCGCCCTGTGGCAGGATCTGGAGGAACTCCTGGGACGAAAGGTAGATGTCGTTTCCGACAGGGGAATTAGCCCCTATTTGCGGGACCGAATTCTGTCGGAAGCCCGTCCCCTATGAAGAAGGATGATCGAGTCTATTTGTTTCACGTTCGAGACGCCATCCATCAAATTTTGACTTACGCCAAAGATGGACAAGATGGTTCACGAGTACTCTGGGATCGATCTCGAATTGGTATGGGACGTCGTGGATAAAGAGCTGCCGAATCTTGAAACGAAAATAAATTATCTGCTGGTGGAGTTGAAGACGTAATTAAATTCGGGTCGCGTCGTGTGCCTCCAGGATTTCGGTATGGTGTCCCCCGATTTAGGTCGAATCGCAATATGATGGTGGGGAGTTAACGCGAAGCTGACAAAAATTCGGGTCCAGTCGTGTGTCCCGCGATTTACCCGATTTACGATTTACCGATTTATTTACCGCGCCAACCTCATTCTGGTGTCGAGATCTGGTGCATCTAGGTCATATTGCGGCGGCTCTAGCTCTTCCGGCGGTATTTCGAGCCGTGGTAGATCACGCATGATAACGGCGGCCGCACGAGCGATATCGGCGGGCGTTATCGGTGGCTCCGGCGGTGGCCCCGGCGGTTTTGGCTCCTGGCTCACCAGCCATTCCTCATATTTAGCCTGACCTTTCTGGCTAGCCTCTTGTAGTTGTGCTTGTCTCTCACGTTCCAATGCTTCGTTTATTAGCACGCTTTTATTTTGGCGGAGATACCAAGAAGAACGAAACTCATAACCAGCGTCTTCGGGCTCTTTGATACCCAGCCCTTCTAATAGCGGTCCTAATATTCGTCGGAGTTTTGGTGTTATTCCCTCAGTTTTTTCCAGTCTTTTTACATGCTCAATCTTGTTCTCCAGTCCCACACTTTTTTGTTCTCGTATTTTCGGCTCTTCTAGATAGCGCCACTTTCTCCTGGCGAGATGCTCCTCTCGCTCGATTTCATATTTTTGCCGTAATTTTTCGATCCGGTCCATGATTTCCAACCGGTCCTTGGTCTCAAGATTTCTCGTTTCGCAATATTTCCGCTTAAGGAAATCGTTAACAGCCGGCCCGATTTTTTCGAGACGTTGAAGTGACTCAAGCTTAGCCGAAGCCTCCTCTCTTTTCTTAAACGAGTCGTCGCCGAGCTGTTTGACGAGCTGTTCAAATCTGTCCTCCTCCAACCCCATCGGATCCCCTTTATTCCACCCATCCTCACCAAACGCCGAGAACCCGTTCCCCTGTCTATGCTCCCAGTTGCGATTGCCAGAAGGGTCAATTTGGATGAACCTTCCCGTCTTCGGATCGTAGTACCGATTTCGGAAGTAATAGAGCCCTGTTTCCGAATCGAGGTACCGACCCTGGAACATGTAAGGGTTCCCCACGACCGAAGCCGAAAGCGGCGTCGTTCCATCCGCAGCAAAGATACTCGGCTGTCCCAGCCAACTGTACTCATAAAACTCCACGACGTTCTGACCGCTATCGCTCAGCGCTCCCACAAAGCCCTGCGAATTCCCGTGATAATAAAAGACCGGCGCGCCAACTTGCGTGGCGTCCTTGATTTGGACATGTTCATCGATCCCCCGACCGTCGACGTACTGGCGAAGAAGTGCATTTCCGCCATCTCGTTCCTCCACCACCTGCCAACCGTTATAAAGATAGCGAATGCTTCCACCGGCAGAAAACGATTTCAAAACACGTCGGTTATTGGGCGCATACGCGTAACTCACGAGGAGAGTATTCGGCGGCAGAAAGTCTCTTACCTCTACGAGTCGATCGCTGTAATCATAGACGAACCTCAAGTCCCCGTCGGCGCGGAGCGCGCTATTGTCATCGTACTCTTGGGTCTTTCCGTCAAAGGACGAATACTGATTCATCCCCGATTCCGAAGGAATTCCATCGACCACCGGGTTTCGGGGCACCCCTTCGTCGTCAAAAGCCGTCATGCTGTCCGCGCCGTCCAGCAAACGGGTGCTTGGAGTCGTTCCGTTACGGTTAAAACTCAACATCCGATACTTCGAATCAAACGAATATGTATCGAGATGGTTGGAAAGATGTTCACGCGTCTCGGTGATGCGTCGATTCGTTCCGATCCCTGACGGACCATTGTACGTGTTCACATACGCCGTGATCGGTAAAGCTGTGGACGTTTTCCAAGTGTGTCGTGTGTCTCTCCGATTGTTATCGTACCCCGCATTCAAACCGGAGATCGTCTGCGTTTCCGAATCGTTCCGCTTATCCAGAACAGCTCCATTCCCCAGCGTCGTCCGCGAATCGCGGAACGGGCCGACATATTCAAACCCGGCGATCAGTGGGCCTCCCGCCCCCTCGCGAATCTCCGACAACCGATCCAGGCCGTCGTAGTTCCGAAAGACCTTGCGGAGGTTCGGATATGTGTCCGAAACGCGTCGTCCTGCGCCCTGCCATTCCGCGTCCACGTTAAGTGTTGGGCGTACGCCGATCATCTGAGTTTCGCGGAGCTTGCGCGACAGCGAATCGTAAGCGTAGAGGTATTCGACATCTTCCCCCGCGCCGTTGTTGTCGAACGCGCGGGTCACGCGATCGAGGCCGTCATATCCCCAGGTTTTAAGCGTTGTTCCCAAGACTAAAGCTGTCGCGCCGCCGTTATTGACGCTCACCTGCGTGGGCCGACTCTCGGCATCGTGTGTCCAGGTCTCGACGGAGTTGTTTTGGTTCCGATGCTGGTCAAGCTCACTGTCGGCGTTGTAACTCCATGTTTCAAACGTTCCGTCGTGATAATCGGACCTCCTCTTTCGATCGAGATCGTCGTAGGTATACTGGGTCGCGTATAACTTATCGTCCGTTCGCGACTTCAGCCGATGGAGCGCGTCCCAAGTCTGGGAAATCGTGATGACGCCGTCTCCCCCTCCTTGGGTTGGATCAGCGCTCCCCGCCGATGCATTGGTCCCGGTCGAAGAGAGATACGTCCGGCTATCGAGCAGCCGGCTCAACCGGTCGTGGCGCATTTCCGTCTGATTTCCAAGTGCATCGATCGTTTTGATCAGATTGTCGCGCGAATCGTATTGCGAAGTCGTCGTCTGGCCGTTCGGCTCAACGAGAGTTTCGATTCGGTTTAACGAGTCGTACGTGTAAGCGGAGAGAAACTCCTCATTCGCCGCAATCAACGGCGATTTCTCGATGCCGCGGGTGGTCAGGAGGTTGCTGTTCTTATCGTATGCGCTTTCGACTTCGTTTCCTGTCGGATCCATCGTCTGAATAACGCGCGAAAGGCCGTCGTATCGCGTCTCGAACGTATCATCATCGGCATCGACAATTCCGACCGCGCGACCCAAGCGATCATGGAGAATTATCGATGAGACGCGGCCATCGCCCGGATCGAG
>DATDPG010000184.1 GCA_035292885.1 Bdellovibrionota bacterium
GCGCTCCTTCCGTTCATACTGTGGGTGAATCAACAACCATCGCACAGTATATGCTCTCGAAGAGCCCAAGCGCGGTTTTGTCCCACGAGGACCTTATTAAACCACCACGGTTGGACGCTGCTCTTTTACATCGCCAAATCGTAGGAATAGGGTCGATCACGTTTTGATAAGTTCTGCCCAAAGGCAAAAGCAACTTTTCAACTGAAGCAAAGGGGCCGTCATGGTGAATAAATTCTTTCTCTACGCGCGGAAAAGTACGGATACCGAAGAAAAACAAGTCTTAAGTATCGACGCCCAATTGTCCGAACTCCGCGCGTTCGCTTCGAAGGAAAATCTTCCAGTTGCGGGTGAATTTACCGAATCCATGACGGCCAAAACTCCCGGCCGCCCTATCTTTAATCAAATCCTCGATCGAATTGAACGCGGAGAAGCCCAAGGAATTCTCTCGTGGCATCCGGATCGCCTGGCAAGAAATTCTGTCGATGGCGGCCGGATCATTTATCTCTTGGATTGCGGACAACTAAAGTCTTTGAAGTTTGGATCGTTCTGGTTTGAAAACACGCCGCAGGGCAAATTCATGCTCAATCTTGCCTTTGGGCAGAGCAAACTTTACTCCGATAACCTTTCGGACAACGTCAAACGCGCCATCCGGGAAAAATTACGGCGTGGTGAATGGCCGGGATGGGCACCTACCGGATATCTCAATGACCGAAATGTCCGAAAGGTTGTGATCGACCCTCAGAAAGGACCGCTGGTTCGCCGCCTCTTTGAAACGTACGCGTCCGGCCGCTCTTCGATGCAACAATTACGAATCTTGGCTTATGAGTGGGGTCTTACAACTCGGCAGAACAGCCTGCTCGCCAAGTCGATGATTGAAACCATGCTTCGCAATCCTTTCTACTACGGCCACATGCGAATCAATGGCGAGCTTTACGAAGGCATACACGCCCCACTCATAAGCAAAGAGACCTTCGATCAAGTTCAAGCCGTCTTAAAGCACCGCGGCCGTCCGCATACGCAGAAAAAGCACTACTATCCGTTCGTTGGCCTGGCCACTTGTCATAGCTGTGGTTGCTCAATCACGGCAGAGCGCCAAAAAGGGCATGTTTATTATCGGTGCACGAAAAAACGCGACGCGTGCTCGGAACCTTACGTCCGAGAAGAAAGCATTGCGGAACAAGCACGGGCGGCAATTGAGGCCGTTGCTCTGCCTGACGACATTTATGAAAAAATAAAGAGCGCCTTGGCCAACGAACGGGCCGATTCGACCCAACCGGTTGCCAGCCTATCGGAGCAACTTTCAAAGATTCAAATCAAACTCCAGCGCCTCCTGGACGCACATCTTGAAGGAGTCCTCGAAAGGCCCGAGTACCTTGCCAAAAAGGAGGAGTTGCTTACCCGGAAGCTTGAACTCGAAGAGCGAATTGGGCAGTTGAAGCAAACGGCAACCGGCTGGCTCGAATCAGCAGGAAATTTTCTCTCGGCGGCTCACCAGGCGGGGAAGCTCGCGGCAAGCGGTGATTTGGAATCCCAAAGAGATTTTCTGAAAAAGCTTGGCTCGAACGTTCGGCTGTCGCGAAAAACGCTTTTGATTTCGCACCCGTTACCCTGGTCCATCCTGGCAAAATCGCGCGAAAAAAATGTATGGCTCCCCGGCACGGACTCGAACCGCGGACCCGCTGGTTAACAGCCAGCTGCTCTACCGACTGAGCTACCGGGGAACAGGCGCAGATTACCGGCCTACCGCGCCCAGTGTCAATTTCAGGTTCGGAGCTTGTACCCTTTCTTGAACAGGTACACCGCCCAAAGAAAAAAGATCGACGCGATGATTACGGTGACGGCCATACTCAAGGCGAAGGGAACATCCGTTCGGCCCAAAAAAGCGTATCGAACCGCTTCCACCATGTAGAAAATCGGATTGACGTAATTCACCCAACGATACCCTTCCGGGAGGGTGGACGTGGAATAAAAGACGCCCCCCAAGAACATCAGCGGCGTAACCACATAGTTTAAATAAATCGCGATGTTGTCCCATCGTTCGGCCCAGAGCCCGACGATGAGGCCGCTGGCGGAAAAAACAATCGAGCTAAGGACGAGCGAAACCACCAGCAAAAACGGATGTTCCAGGGGAGTCTTAACCAGAAGAATGCCCGCAATCAGGACCATCAGGCCCGAAAGGACGCCGCGCACGACGGATGCGAGGACGTAGGCGACGACCATCTCGAGAAATGATATCGGCGCGACGAGAAGGTCCTCGATGAAATGCTCCCAGCGGGCGATGAATAAGGAGGAGGACGCGTTTTGAAACGCGGCCAAGACCACGCCCATCATCAGCAGTCCCGGAAAGATAAAAGTGATGTAGGGAACCCCCTCAATGTCAGACACGCGCGAGCCGAGAAAAAAACCGAAAACGACGATGTACAGAATAGCATTGACGACGGCTGGCCAGATCGTTTGATTGGGAAGCGAGAGAAACCGTGAAATCTCCCGCTCCGCTAAGGTCCGGAACCCACGGGGATTAGCCAACGTTCGTCTCCGTACGATTCTGGACGAGGCGAAGAAAAATTCTTTCGAGATTGGTTCCGTCGCGCTGCATGAGCTCGGACGTGAGGCCTCGTTCCACAATCGTTCCTTCGTGAATGATGGCGATGTCCCGGCAGAGTTTCTCCGCCTCCTCCAGATAATGGGTTGTCAAGAAAATCGTTTTTCCCTGCCGGTTGAGTTGGTTGAGGTATTCCCAGATCTCGTGACGGGTTTCGATGTCCACGCCGGCGGTCGGTTCATCGAGGATCAATATATCCGGATCGTGGACCAGGGCCTTGGCGATCAAGAGGCGGCGTTTCAAGCCGCCCGATAGCTTGGGGGCATGTTCATTGCGCTTATCGATGAGATCGAACCGCTCCAGCAGTTCTTCGGTTCGTTTACGCGCAACCTTGCGTGAGACGCCGAAATATCCGGCTGAAAATTCCAGTAACTTTTGGATGGAGAAAAATCGGTCGAAGTTGAATTCCTGGGGTCCAAATCCGATGCGGCGGCGGCAATCGATATAATCGGTCGTCACATCTTTGCCAAAGACCCGAATTTCGCCCGACGTTCGATTGCAAAGGCCTGTAAGGATGTGAATCGTCGTCGTCTTGCCCGCGCCGTTGGGGCCGAGAAAACCAAAGAAGGTTCCGGACTGAATCTCAAAGGAAATGCTTTTTACGGCCTGAATCGGACCGTAGTTTTTGACGAGCTTCCGGATCTCTATGGCCGGCGTCACGTGGACTTGAACCCGGCGAACTGCTCCATGGTCGTGCGCGCGAATTTGTGGAGAGACTCTTTGAGCGCGTTAAGAATCGCCGGATGGAAATCTCCGTTCTCTTCGTTCATGTAAACCTTCTTGATTTCGATGTTTAAGAGTAAGGATTCCGGGAATTTTGAAGCCATCGCTTTAGCGACCGCCCCGTTTCCCTTAAAGACGTCATTTTCCTTCACCACCATCGGCACTCCGGGAAGCTTGATCGCGGCGAGATCGGAGAGGGCCCGGTCGATGCTTTTCGCATGTTTCTTCCGGTCGAGGGCGGTGGTTCCCAGATTCAGCACCGGCAGGGAGTTTTCTTTTCCGTTGTACGACTGCCGGCGGTAGTTGTACGAGTGCAGGTCCAGAATCACCGGCTTTGGAAAATATCCCGTGATTGTTTCCACGATAAATTCCAGCAGCTCGTGGAATTCGTCGTACTTTTGATACGAGATTTCCAATTCGTCTTTCGACGGCGGGGTCCGCCAGACTTTTTTCCCCCAGCTTTCCATTGGTTTTAGGTAAACCGAATTGCCTCGGGGGCGGTTGACATCGTATTCGAAACGGGAATCGAGTCCGATCATTTGAATCGGCGCTTCGGCGATGAACTGCTCGACGTGGACATCCTCTTCATGGAGCCGCTCGTCTTCTTCGATCGACATCTTGACGGTCATTTCCTCGCGTACGCGGTGGCCGGCATGGATCGCCAGTGCGATCAGCGGCTCGTACCGCTTGACGCGGATGAGAGCACTGGCCATCGGGCTGATCACCTCAAACGGCGCCTTGGCTTCCAAATGTTTCTTGATTTCGCCCCAGGAAAAGCGAGGAATGCGTTCTAATGATTTTTCATCCATAAAGTGGGGATGGGAGAAACGCGGGATCCATCAGTTTGTGTTGGGCGATCAATTCACGAACCACCGGCAGGTGATGTACCGCGATCTTTCCGCTGTAAAGTAGCCGAAGGTCCTCCGTTTTCAGATCTGCGATCCGTTTCTTTCCCTGCAGATAAATATGGTCTTGAACGAAGCCACCTGGGTGCGATGTGTCCTCGAGGCCCCGTTTGCTCCGCTGAGTCAATGTGAAGGCCTCTTCGGGGCTGAAGGATTCCACGAGCTTGGCGAAAATGTCAAAGAATGATTTTGTCGACGCAAGGCTGGCGGCGATCACGCGCCCCGCGTAGCGGCGGCGAACACTGGGGATGGAGTCACCCAATCGTTCTTCCAGCGAAACGGCAAGCCCTTCCTCCGTTTCCAACCAGCGACCGAAACCGAGCGCAAACGCCTTGAACGGTTGACGTTCTCCGTTGGCGGTCCGGTACACGTGAACTTGGATCTCATGGTGCAGAAGCCGCTCCACCATGGCCGACGTCACGATCATTCCGGCCTGCAGCCGAATTCTCCGGTGGGCCGCGTCGACATGAGCCAGCATCACCGTCGTGGGGTCCTCGATGACGTCCCAACCTTCAATTCGGTCCTGTCGCAGGCGCTCACGCATCTTTTCCGCCAGTCCCTTCACGCCGACGTCCGGGCTTTCTTCCTTCGCCTCCGCCGATTCTTCCAGCGCAGCTTGGGCTTCCTTGGCGAGGGCGGCCGACGGTTCGCCGTACAGTTCTTGGGAGCGCTTGGTAACTTCAAGCGTCCCCCGTGCGTCCGCGACGGCAAGCGTTCGCTGCCACTCGGTCCGGAGTTCGTCGAACATCTTGTCGAAAACGCTCGTGCCGAAATCGAGAGCGGAGAGCCGCTTTTTGAGCTTCGGAAGATCGGGTGGGAGAAGGCGGTATTCGTAACGCGGGTTATAGGCTTCTCCGCGCTCCCATGCCTTTAGAAAGCGTTCCCGTTCCTGCGCGTGGTTGAGTGGGTTTACGGCGTCGAAGAGGCTGAATTCATGAGAAATTTCAGCCATCAGGTCGTCGGCTTTTCGGTTCTTGTCTTCGGGGTTCACGGTACCGCGTGGGTCGGCTTACGTCTTGACTATATTGAACTTTTCCCTACACTCCGCCAATTCTTCAGCCAAGGAATTTAACAAGTAAGTATATATGAGTGTGGACCGCTTTCCACAAGCCTTATCCTTTGACGATGTTCTCCTCTTGCCGCAGCGCAGCTCTGTTTTGCCCAAAGAAGTCGATCTGTCATCCCGCCTGACGACCAAACTCCGACTCAACATGCCGCTTCTCTCGGCCGCCATGGATACGGTCACGGAGTCTCCCTTGGCCATTCGGATGGCGCAAGAGGGGGGAATCGGCGTGATTCACCGGAATATGCCGATCGAGCAACAGATGAACGAAGTCCGGAAGGTCAAAAAGTCGGAGAGCGGCCTGATCAACGACCCCATCACGATCGAACCGGATCAATTGGTCATCCAGGCCATTGAATTGATGAGCCGCTACCGAATCAGCGGAATTCCGGTCACGAAGGGAAAGAAACTGGTCGGCATATTGACGAACCGGGACCTTCAGTTCGAAAAGAACATGAATCAGAAGGTTGCGGACGTGATGACCCGAGAGGAGCTGGTGACGGCGCCGGAAGGGATCACACTGGACGACGCGAAAGATATTTTGCACCAGCACCGGATCGAGAAACTTCCGGTCGTGGATAAAGACGGAAACTTGAAAGGATTGATCACCATTCGCGACATCAAGAAGACGCTGGAGTTCCCACATGCCTGCAAGGATGAACATGGGCGTCTTCGGGTAGCGGCGGCGGTCGGCACGGGCAAGGATCATGTCGGCCGCGCACAAGCGGTTCTCAAGGCCGGCGCAGATGTTCTCGTCGTGGATACGGCCCATGGGCACGCGGAGAGTGTGATCGGGTTCGTGAAAGAGCTTCGCAAAACCCATCGAGAGGCGCAGATCGTGGCGGGGAACGTGGGCACGGCGGAAGCCGTAAAAGCTTTGATCGACGCGGGCGCCGACGGAATCAAGGTCGGAATCGGGCCGGGATCGATTTGCACGACGCGAATCGTCGCGGGGGTCGGGGTTCCGCAACTCACGGCGGTGATGGAGGCGGTGTCGGAAGCGAGGAAGCACGACGTGCCGGTCATCGCCGACGGCGGAATTCGGTATTCCGGCGACGTCGTCAAAGCGCTGGCCGCGGGGGCCGAGACGGTGATGATCGGGTCCCTATTTGCGGGAACGGACGAAGCTCCGGGCGAAATGATTTTGTACCAGGGGCGAACGTACAAAGCGTACCGCGGGATGGGATCGCTAGGGGCCATGCGGGACGGATCGGCCGATCGCTATTTTCAACAGGAGATCAGCAGCGATTTGAAACTGGTCCCCGAGGGCGTGGAAGGCCGCGTTCCGTACAAGGGCTCTTTGTCGGTGATGGTTCATCAGCTTCTGGGCGGGTTGCGCGCCGGAATGGGTTACGTCGGCGCGCGGACGATTCCGGAACTTCAGAAGAACGCGAAGTTTGTTCGGCAGACCGGAGCCGGGCTTCGCGAAAGTCACGTGCACGACGTGACGGTCACGCAAGAGGCTCCGAACTATCGGAGCGAAGGATGATTTGGCGGCCGGCCTGGCTTAGTACCTCGATCCATAAATACGTTGGCATTCGGTCGTCGCTGCATCCGCCTCCTTCGCCGTACTTCCCGGTACGCCTCAGTCGCCGGGCACCGATAACGCGGTGCATCGACAACCTCGGTGCCTCAGCGTATTTATGGATCGAAGTACTTGGCGTCGTTCTGACGCTGCTCCCGGGCGCCGCTCTCTCCGCGGGGACCGAGGTTTTGAGTGAAAGCGGAATTTCCGTCACCTTCGAACAGACCGGCGATGCAAGTCAAATCGGCGAATTCAAAAAGAACATCCTTCCGGAGGTGAAAAATATTTTGAGCGATCTCACGCGCGACTTGGGCGACATGCCGTCCAATTCTAACGTGAAGATTTTCTTTTACTCGCCGGAAACGTACCATGCGAAGTTCCCGCGAACGATCGCGACCCGGATACCCGCGTTTTATAGCCGCGAGGGGATTCAGGCGCGGGCGGACAACGACGTCGACTATTCCCTGAAAACGACGCTTCGACACGAGTTAACACATTTGATTGTTGATACCCATTACGGGCGCGTCCCGGCCTGGATGAACGAGGGATTGGCGGTGTACGAAGAACGGTTGATCAGCGTGGATCCGGCACCCCACAACATCGACTACAACACCCTGGTTATCGCCAAACAGGACGGAAAGTATCTTTCGTTGGAGACGCTCGATTCCCAATCGTATTTCGGCCGCGACCACGGGACCGTCGCTTCGGGCCTGGCCTACACCATCGCGTACGTCGCCGTATACGAATTGAAACAGAAGTCCGGGATGGACACGATCCGGAGTTATCTAAAGTCGGTCGGCGCAGGAAAGAATCCGCGGGCGCAGTTCGAAAGCGCATTCGGGATGTCGTACGCGGCGTTCAACGATTTCCTTCTCAAGACGTCGGGCGAAAAATCGTGATTTTGATCGTCGATTACGGCTCCCAATACACACAGTTGATCGCCCGGCGAGTGCGGGAAAAGAAAGTCTATTCCCGGATCGTCCCCTGGCATCAACCGATGGCGGCTCACAAAAAGGCGACGGAAGGAATCATTCTTTCCGGAGGCCCCGCGTCGGTTTACGAGCGGGAGGCGCCGAGCTTGCCGCGCGAACTTCTGGGATGGGGGGTCCCCATTCTTGGAGTTTGTTACGGCGAGCAGCTCTTGGTGCATGCGGCGGGCGGAAAAGTTCAGCAGACCCAGGCTCGCGAGTATGGCCGCGCGGAAGTCTCGTTGAAACGAGCGGATCCGCTTTTTGACGGCCTCACGATTCAATCGAAGCCGTATTCCGTATGGATGAGCCACGGCGACCGGATCGATTCTCTCCCCGACGCGTACGAAGTCATCGCCACGTCCGACAATTCGCCCTACGCAGCGATTCGGGATACCCAGCGAAAGCACTACGGCGTTCAGTTTCATCCCGAAGTGACGCACACGTCGATCGGTCCCCAGGTGATTGAGAATTTTCTGTTCAAGATCTGCAAAGCGAAAGCGGATTGGACGATGGAGCATTTTATCGCCACCGAGATCGAGGAGATTCGAACGCGGGTGGGCAAGGACCACGTCATTTGCGGTTTGTCCGGCGGCGTCGATTCGTCGGTGGTCACGCTCTTGCTTCACAAGGCGATCGGTACGCAACTGACGGCGGTGTTCGTGGATACGGGCTTGTTGCGAAAAAATGAAGCCCGGCAGGTCGAAGAGAACTTCCGAGAGCATTTTCACGTCGATTTGCGCGTCGTGAACGCGGCCGATCGATTCTATAAAGCGCTTCAGGGTGTCGTCGAACCGGAAGTAAAACGGAAAACGATCGGCCGGCTCTTCGTAGAGATCTTTGAGGAAGAGGCTCGCTCGATTAAGGGCGTGAAATACCTGGCCCAAGGAACGCTTTATCCCGACGTGATTGAATCCGCCGTCGACCGAGGACCCTCGGTGACGATTAAAACCCACCACAATGTCGGGGGGCTGCCGGAAAAAATGAATCTCAAACTGATCGAGCCGTTGCGGGAGCTTTTCAAGGACGAAGTACGGGAAGTGGGGCGCGAGCTCGGGCTGGCCGACAAGCTCGTCTCCCGCCATCCGTTCCCGGGGCCCGGATTGGCGGTTCGTATCTTGGGCGAGATCACCGTTGAACGTGTCAAGCTTCTTAAGGAAGCCGACGCGATCTTTATCGACGAGCTCCGTTCCTCAAAGTTGTACGACAAAGTGTGGCAGGCTTTCGCCGTTCTTCTCCCGGTTCAAAGTGTGGGAGTCATGGGAGATTTGCGGACGTATGAAAACGTCTGTGCTTTGCGCGCCGTCGTCAGTTCGGACGGAATGACGGCCGACTGGGCCGAGCTTCCGCACGATTTGCTCGGCCGCGTTTCCAATCGGATTATTAATGAAGTGCGCGGGATCAACCGCGTCGTGTACGACATTTCGTCGAAACCCCCGGCCACCATAGAGTGGGAGTGAACAAACCCTCGTCGCCCGTCTTGCGCGGGGTCGTGGCTACGATCCCGCTCATGATCGGATATCTCCCGGCCGGCTAGGGCAATGGACCGCTGGATCAGGGGAACCACCCTTGATTAATGTACAAAAATATGTACAATAATTATGTGACATCCCGAATTTACACGATTTTTTGCTCGCAGGCACGCACCGCCGTGCTGCAGACGTTGTACCGTCAGTCCCGCCCCATCCCCCTTCGGCACGTTGCGTATCTCTCCCAAAGCCCCGTCTATTCGGTCCAGCGTGCACTGAAACAACTTCAGCGGGAATACCGAGTCGTACGGAAACAAGAGGGGAACCGCGTGCTGTTTGCCTTGAACACCCGCCATCCCGATTTTTCGTTTCTTTCGCGCATTCTCGAGGCGGCTGCTAACGCCGCACTCGAACAGAGAACCGTCACCTATGCTTCGCCCGCGCGCCGAGGACTTGATTTCGCCGACTCGGCGCTCGAGTTTTACAGGAGAGTGGGAACGAATGACGCTATCCGAACTCCTCCACGGCGCGATTAAGGCGCTTGAAGGCGAGGGCGTGCGGTACGCACTGGCCGGAGGTGTGGCCACGCTTGCGTATCGGAAGAACCCGAGGACGACTGACGACATCGACTTCCTAATTCTTGCGAAAGCGAGAACGGAGGAGGTGGCCAAGAGAATTGTGATTTCCTTGGGATTAACACCTGGAATCGCACGAAAGGCGGACCTGGAGGGGGGGCCGATGTTCGCGATCAAGCGCGGGAACACGGAGCCCTACATCATCGTCGGGCGGGATCCGAAGGACCGAAAAGTCATCGGGGTCGATTTCATTCTGCCAGCCTTCCCTTGGTTCGAGGATGCGCTTTCCCGCGCGGAACTGAATCGGATTCCTTTCGGTCATGACGTCGTGCCTTGTCTGACAATCGAAGATGTCATTGTCTCGAAACTCTACGCCCTTCGAAATAACAAAAGACGCTTTAGCGACATGGACGATCTACAATCCATTTTCCAATCCGATCATGAGATCGACCTTCCGTACCTGTGCGCTCAAATGAATACGTTTCAAATCCCGATCCCTGAACCTTTGACGGAGGTTGTCCCGGACGTGATTCGAAAGATCTCCAAGTCGATACGGCGCCAGAAACGCCGATAGTCAAGCACGAATTGCCTCGATTTTGCCCCTTTGATTTATATATAGAATTCAATATAGAATTATGTAATGAAAAACATAAAGACCATTATCCCGGTTTCTGAACTTCAAAGTCGGGCAAGCGCCGTAATCGAGCAAGTTCGAAAAACACGCCAGCCGGTCGTTGTCACGCTGCATGGTCGAGGCGCTGCCGCCGTGGTTGATCTCGACTTTTTCCAAGGAACGATCATTACAAACGAGGAAAAGGAATTCCCGGATTGGGAAAAACGGTTGGAGCGGGCTGAACGTGAAACGAGGGCAGGAAGGGCAGTTTCACTTCGATCTTTGAAAGCCAAAAAGAAGGCGTGACTTGTGGAAGTTTTCCTCCTCCCCCAAGCGGTCGAGGATCTGGATGAGTTTTATGAGCCCCTCCGGTCGGAAATCCTTAGTCGATTGGAGGTGTTGGCGGAATTTCCGAGCATCGGAATTGCTATGTGTGCCGAGTTTTCCGGATATCGGTGTCTTATTTTTTCTCCACTCGTACGCGCGGTCTACACCGTTCGTGGAGAGAAGGTTCTTGTCGCGTACATCCGTCACACATCCCGTAAGGTAAAGAAATGATTTCTCCTTTTTTACAGGGCAGTTTGGCTGAGCGCGGGCTCTGCCGCCGCCAGGAGCCCGCGTTTTAGGAAAAAACGCTATCTAAATGACGGGTGGCTGGCGCTCCAAAAGCGGTACGGCTCAATTGAACCATGAAGAGTCGTAAGGAAGGATCCGAAGAGGAGCCGGATTTATGCGAGAGTTGTAAACATTTTTCAGAGGTTCATGATATTTGTGCGTTTTACGAGCTGAACGTAACATTTCGTGTGCGATCGTGCCCCGCCCATACTAACGTCTGACTATGAAAAGTGATCCGACGTCAAATTTTATAAGGGAAGGACGAGCAAAAGAAAGCGTGCAAAGTCTCCCGGGCGGGGAGTTAAAACGACGTTTTTCGTTCTTGATGTAAGGAGCGGAATCTCGTAGTTTTCGCTCGCGGTCCATGAGCTTCGTTCACCTCCATTTGCATTCCGAATATTCCCTCCTAGACGGCGCGATCACGATCGACGGGCTGCTCGATCGGGCGAAGAAGACGGGTATGCCGGCCGTGGCGCTGACGGATCACGGGAATCTCTTCGGGGCCTTGGAATTCTACGAAAAAGCGATCCAGGCGGAAGTTCAGCCGATTATCGGGATCGAAGGGTACATCACGCAGGGTGATCGGCGGGAAAAGTCGCATCAGTACCCCACCCACCACATCACGCTTTTGGCGAGAAACGAAGAGGGGCTTCGAAATCTCTTCCGCCTCGTCACGCTCGCTCATTTCGAGGGGTACTACTACAAACCGCGAATGGACCGGGAGATTCTCCGAAAATACAGCCGCGGCCTGATCGGCCTTTCCGGTTGTTTGAACGGCGTGCCGGCCAAAATGCTTCTGGAGGGGAGAGCCGATGTAGCCGAAGAGGCGGCTCGCGAGTACAGCACGATCTTCGAAAATGGAAATTATTACATCGAAACGATGGACAACGGCGTTCCCGAACAGGAGCGGGTGAATCAAGGGCTGCGGGAGATGGCCCGACGGCTGTCGCTCCCCGTCGTGGGGACCAACGACTGCCATTACCTTCACCGGGAAGACGCCAAAGCCCACGACCTTCTTCTCTGCATCGGGTTGGGAAAGAACGTTCAAGACCAGGACCGACTGCGATTTCACACGGATCAGTTTTACGTCAAGTCTCCCGAAGAAATGCGGGAAGTTTTTGCCGATTGTCCCGAAGCGATCCGCAACACGCTCGAAATCGCCCGCAAATGCGACTTCCGAATGAAACTAGGGGAATACCACATGCCGAAATTCGACGTCCCCGCCAACGAGACGCTCGAAGGGTACTTGGCAACCCTCGCTAAAAAGGGTCTCGAAGCGCGAATGCCGCTGATTCTTAAATTCTACGAGCGCGAAGGAAAACCGACGCATGGGATTCGGGAACGGTACTACGCGCGACTGGAAGAAGAGCTTGCCATCATCCAGAAGACCGGCTTCGCGGGTTATTTTCTGATCGTTCAGGACTTTATCAACTACGCCAAACAGAGTGGAATTCCGGTGGGTCCCGGCCGCGGCTCCGCGGCGGGCAGCTTGGTAGCGTACGCCACCAGCATCACGGACATCGATCCGATTCCCTATCACCTTCTCTTTGAACGGTTTTTAAACCCCGAGCGCATTTCGATGCCCGACATCGATGTCGATTTCTGCCAAGAGGGGAGGGACGCCGTAATCACGTACGTCGCCCAGAAGTACGGCGGCTCCGCGTCTCTCGAACAGACGCATGTGGCGCAGATCACGACGTTC